>NZ_JAHHPO010001080.1 GCF_024606365.1 Endozoicomonas sp. ONNA2 | reverse complement strand
GTATTAAAAGAGTATTAACAAGAGGGCCCAAGTTTTGTGGTGTCAGGACTCTGCGGTTTCAGGCAGTTTGAAACCCGTAACCGACTGACGCATCTCCAGAGCCATACTGGCCAGGTCACCGATAGATTCAGCGGTTGCCTTGGTACCTGACGAGGTTTGAATAGAAATATCCTGAATAGCTGACATGCGGTTGGCGACCTGTGAGGCCGACTGCGCCTGAACTTTTGCAGTTTCAGAAATGTTCCGGATCAGGCCTGACAGGCTATTGGATACCTGCTCGATCTCTTCCAGGGCAACACCGGCATCCTGTGCCAGACGGGCCCCATGTACCACTTCAGACGTAGTTTGTTCCATGGAAATGACCGCTTCGTTGGTGTCAGTCAGGATGGTCGATACCAGCGCTTCCACCTGTTTGGTGGCCGCCGATACCCGCTCTGCCAGACGTTGAACCTCGTCGGCAACCACGGCAAAGCCACGGCCAGCTTCACCGGCCATGGAGGCCTGGATAGCGGCATTCAGGGATAGAATGTTAGTCTGATCAGCGATCTCGTTGATCAAAGAGATAATGTCACCGATTTCCTGAGAGGACTCACCCAGTCGTTTAATGCGTTTGGAGGTGTCCTGAATCTGTTCACGGATAGTGGTCATGCCATCGATGGTATTTCGTACCACCAAACTGCCGTTTGCCGCGATCTGTAACGAGCGGTCGGCCACATCTGCGGAGTCGGAGGCTTGGCTGGAAACCTTGTCAATGGACTCTGCCATCTGGTTTACGGACTGGGTTGCAGCGCCGATTTCCCGGGCCTGGTGGTCGGAAGCTTCGGCCAGTAGTCGTGCAGTTGCCTGTGTTTCCTGAGCAGCTGCGTCTACCTTGACGGCAGTCTGGTTGATGGTATTAACCAGGACGCGCAGTTGTTCAATGGAGAAGTTAATGGAGTCGGCAATGGCTCCGGTAAAGTCTTCGGTAACACTGGCTTTAACCGTCAAGTCACCGTCAGCCAGGTCCGCCATTTCATCCAAAATTCGCAAAATAGCCTTCTGGTTAGCGGCGTTTTGGGCTTCGGTAAGTTCGCTCTGGGTTATGGTCTCTTCCAGACGACGGCGGGTATCCATAACAATGGACCATGCACTGAGCAGGACAAACAGAAGGGAAAATCCACCAGAGACCATGATAACCAGCTCAAGTGCCTTCTGCTCAATAGTGGGCGTGGACAAGGTGTCTGCCAGCACCGAGGTTTGTTGCAGCAGTTGTTGTGAATCGGTGAAGATGGTATCGGATGCGCCGCGTACCTGGAACAGGTCTGGCGAGGTTTCCAGAATCTGATCAATGCTGCCATCGACGAATTCGAACAGGTCGGCAATCTCCAAAAGACGGTCAATGGCCGCATCATCAGTCACCTGACTGATGCGCATGGCACGATTACCTTCCAGCATTCCCAGCAACACCAGCCCAAAGAGCTTGGCATCTCGGCCAAAGCTGTCCGCAGCCATGATGGAATCTTCACCACCTTCAAGAATCTTGGCAACACTTCGCACAATACGCTCTGCCAGCCAGGGCTGGCGCTGAGCCATGGCAATCTGGTCAGAAGGCGCATCATTCGCCAGAAGGGTTTCTACCACTTCGTCGTACTCAACTTGCAGCTGGGGAATGGTTTCGCTCATTGTGTTAGCAACATCATGCATGGACAGTACGGTGTCCTGTGCGATAAGAATACTGTCGACTTCTATCTTCATCTCGGACCATGCAGAATCCAGGGCTTCAATCTGTTGGGCGGTAGCGCTGTCAGAGGTGTCAATAAAGGGAAAAACTGCAAGCCTGGCACCGCTCAAATCAACAATATATTGGCCAAACATTGAGGACGCTTCTTTCAGCAGGGGAAAGGCTTCTTTTTTGCCAGAGGCAGCTTCTCA
>NZ_JAHHPO010001079.1 GCF_024606365.1 Endozoicomonas sp. ONNA2 | reverse complement strand
CGACGTTTATTATAGCAGCTGATTCATGACGTACGATCAGTGGTAATCAGGAAAAGTAAAAAGTATTGAGCAGGCCGTCACTCTGGCGAAAACACTGTGAGCCTCTGTTACTACTGTTCTGGTAAGGTCAACGGGCCAGCCCTGGTGTTACTGCATGGGTTTCTGGGCAGTGCAAACGACTGGAACTCCCTGCTGGCACTGCTGAAAGACGACTATTATTTGATTACTGTTGATCTGCCGGGGCATGGCTCAAGTCAGTGGCTGGAGGAGGATGTCCGTGGAGCTGAATATTTTTGTCATCGCCTGGAGCAGACGGTTCAAGCAATTGAACAGGTAGAAGGCATTAGTCTGAAAAGGTTCAGCCTGCTGGGCTATTCACTGGGAGGGCGTCTGGCCATGGCGTATACCCTTACTTTCCCGGAGCGAGTTGCGACGCTATCACTGGAAGGAGCACACCCGGGGCTAATCCATGAGCAGGAAAGACATGCGCGTTATCAGTCAGACCGGCAATGGGCCAGACGCTTTATTGACGAGCCACTGGCGGATGTTCTTTTAGACTGGTATCAACAGCCGGTTTTTTCTGACCTGAATGGTAGCCAGATTCGCTCTTTGATTGATGAGCGATCAAAAGGCAGAGGTTCGATTCTGGCGAACGCCCTGATGGCATACAGTTTATCGAAGCAGCCAAATTATCATCGGGCACTGGGTCAGCTCAGAGCCGGTTCACCACTTTCCCCGTGTGTTCATTATTTTTATGGTGCCAATGATCACAAGTTTGGTCGGATTGGACAGCATTTGCTGACCGGGCAGGTAATTCATGGTGTCCACCCTGTGACCGGGTGTGGACATAATGTTCATCGGGAGCAACCCGGGGCCATGGCCCTGTTGCTCAGAGAGCTCCTGGAGAGCTATAAGGAGTTGGATATGGGCAAGCAGCTGGATTCAGGTGTGATCTGGGAAAGCCTCAGTGGTGATTATCAGGACATTCTTTATCATCAGGCCGAAGGGATGGCCAAAATTACCATTAACCGTCCGGAAAAGCGTAATGCCTTTCGACCACAGACCATTGTCGAAATCCAGAAGGCTCTGGAGTCGGCCCGTTTTGACAAGTCGGTGGGGGTGGTGATTCTCACCGGTGCTGGAGAGCTGGCTTTCTGCTCCGGCGGTGATCAGAGCGTTCGCGGCGATTCAGGCTACAAGGATGATAAGGGGACACATCATCTGAATGTCCTTGATCTGCAACGTCAGATCAGGACCTGTCCAAAGCCGGTGATTGCCATGGTTGCCGGTTATGCCATCGGCGGAGGTCATGTGCTGCACCTGGTCTGTGATCTGACTATTGCGGCGGATAATGCCCGGTTTGGTCAGACAGGCCCGAAAGTAGGCTCATTCGATGGTGGTTTTGGTGCCAGCTATCTGGCCCGTATTGTTGGTCAGAAAAAAGCCCGGGAAATCTGGTTTCTCTGCCGTCAGTACGATGCGAAACAAGCTGAAGCTATGGGGCTGGTTAATACCGTTGTGCCTCTGGCAGAGCTGGAGCGAACAACCGTAGAATGGTGTCGTGAGATTTTGCAGCATTCCCCTCTGGCGATTCGTTGTCTGAAATCCGCCATGAATGCTGACTGCGATGGTCAAACCGGTCTTCAGGAACTGGCGGGTAATGCGACTCTGCTATTCTATATGAGCGCAGAGGCACAGGAGGGACGTGATGCTTTCCTGGAAAAACGTCCGCCGGATTTCAGCCGCTTTGGTCGTAATGCCTGAAGTTAACCCGGATATTTCATCAACGTGCTCCCGATCTCGCTTGTCCTTTGCCGCTCTGAGGGAGTTTTGCCCGATCGACCGTACGCCCGGTGCTCCCTCACAAAATCCCATAGAGCGACAGAGCCCTCGGCTTTGATAGAGCCCCCGGTTTTTTGGCATCCTGCGTCGCCCAGGCTTATGTGGTCGTGCGCGAGATTCGGGGCAGTTTATGAAATATCCGGGTTAACAGATCTATGAACGACTGTAAGGCTGATATCCTGGGGTATCGGCTGCCGTTAAAACAACCATTATTGCTGAAGCACACCTGCCTGAATAAGCGGGAAGGATTGATTTTGCGATTGCGTACCGGTGACCGGTGTGGCTATGGCGAAATAGCCCCACTGCCAGGGTTTAGCCGCGAAAGTCTTGCCGACGCTGAAAAACAGCTTAAGGTATTCTGTTGGGCAGTTAATAATGGCAAGCCATTCTCTTTCAGTGATCTGGAAAACGGTGCCTTGTTCACCGATATTCTGCGGTTACCGTCAGTGCTATTTGGTGTTGAATCGGCCCTGTGGTGGTGGCAACAGGACCATTGGCTTGTCTCGCCAGAAACCGGGCCGCTATTGCAAGGCTCTACCGAAGATATTCTCCACCGGCTCGCTCAGTGGTCGGGAAACTGGCCGACAGAGTTCAAGCTGAAGATAGGACGGGACTCTATTGAAAGCGACTGCGATAGAATCAACGCTGTCCTGCAGGCTTTGCCGAAGCCGGTAAATGTCAGGTTGGATGCCAATCAGCAATGGTCATTGGATCAGGCCTTCACGGTCGCTGCGTCTATTGATGTAGAGCGAGTTGCTTTTGTTGAAGAGCCAACCGCTCATGTGGCTGAATTTTCAAGACTCTACGAGCAGACCGGGCTTCGCTTTGCCCTGGATGAAACTGTCCAGAATCCACAATACCGTCTACGACCCATGCACGGTCTGGCTGCCGTGGTGATCAAGCCGACGCTGGTGGGCGGTTTGGCCCGTTGCCGACAGCTGGTGACAATGGGCAGAAGTCTCGGTGTCAGAACTGTGTTCAGCTCGTCTTATGAGTCATCCATTGGTTTGCACATCCTGGCCCAGCTCAGCGCCCAGTGGACACCAGAGGAGCTGCCGGGCCTGGATACTCCATCGGTTTTTATCGATAGCCTGACCTCTGAAAAGATTATTGCCGGTCAGCCGGTTGCCTTTAATACTGCTTTTGTCAGTGATACAGATGCATGGCAGAACACTATCGATGAGAACGATTTTCCCCTGATGAGAACGATCTTCCCCTGATGAAAACGAACTTCCCCGAATTGCCATGCTGTCCATTACGCCATCAAGCCATTCATCATTCCTCCTGTACAGCGATTCAGCTGGAGCAGGGCGGTATCACTTTTCGGTTGCTGGATGAATTGGTGGATCAGTGTTGTCGTGTATATCGGGATAAGGGGATGAGCGTGGGCAACCGTCTTCTGTTTGTCACCGGCAAACCACTGGATACGGTGATCGTTGCTCTGGCCTGTCTGCGTTCCCAGTGGATTTTCTGCCCGGTAAACCCGGCCTTGCCAGAAGCGCAACAGTTAACCTATCGTGATCGGATTGGTGCCAGTCTGGTGGCAGACAGTGCGGGCATCGGTTTTCATCGACCCATTCCGGCACCACGATCAGCGAGCAGCCTTTCCTCCATTGAGATCGCTTCTGAAGCGGTTTACAACCTGATCGTCTCCTCTGGAACGACGGGCATCCCAAAGGCGGTAGCGCACAGCTATCAAAATCATTATTTCAGTGCCCTGGGCTCAATGCATGCCTTGCCATTAACCTATGGAGATACCTGGCTGTTATCCTTGCCGCTGTTTCATGTGGGCGGACTGGCCATTGTTATGCGTTGCCTGTTGGCCGGTATCACAATGGTGCTGTCTGAACGTCGGTTGCCGTTGAATGATATGTTGGCCAGACAGCGATTGACGCACCTTTCCCTGGTGAATACCCAATTGTTCAGGCTGATTCAGTCCGGGTTGTCACTCTATGATTCGGGCGTACGTTATATTCTGCTGGGCGGTGGCGTTGCTTCTCCCAGGCTGGTGCAGGCGGTAAAAGCACAGGGGGTCACTGTTCTGACCACCTATGGCCTGACTGAGATGACTTCCCAGGTTTGTACAGCAGAACCCTTGTTTACCAGTAGTGGGGTGACTTCCGGAGTGGTATTGCCATGGCGTGAGGTCCGACTGACCGGGGAAGGTGAAATTCAGGTGCGCGGAGAAACGCTGGCAAAGGGGGTTTTTCAACATGGCGAAGTGATGCCATTGCCGATTAACGGTGGCTGGTTTAATACCGGTGACAAAGGACGCTGGTACGGTGACCAGTTACAGATATGTGGTCGCATGGATAATATGTTGATCTCAGGGGGGGAGAATATTCATCCGGAAGAAATTGAGCAAGCTTTGCTGACCCTCCCGGAAATTGTCCAGGCTGTAGTCGTTGCCATGAAGGATCCCGAGTACGGGCAGCGCCCTGTTGCTTACGTTCAGACTGTGGACGGTACCTTGAATGAAGCATATACAAAAGAGAGGCTGGCAGGCAAGATAGCCAAATTCAAAGTACCAGTGTATGTTCGTTTATTTCCTGAGCAGATAGCAGAATCAGGGATCAAGATTAACCGGCGTTTTTTTCAGGCACTTTTGGAATAATACGACAATATAGGTGTATTTCTTACAGACGCTGCCCGCTGCCCGCAAATGCACAAGTGGTTCCAGCTTTTTGGGCAGCGGGCGGCGAGATGTTCCCGGACTGAATGAAATAATGAAGTTATTCCGGGTCAATTCCTGAAAGAGAGTACCGCACTGGGAACGTGATATAAATCTCCATGGCTTTGCGTTGTTGCCTCTTGCTATCAGCGCATAACCCCCTGTGATTTAATAACCTCGCCATTTCAATAAGGTGCTTTTTGTTGAATGAAAACCGGAGGCAATCACCTGGACTCGATTGTGCTGGGCGACTCATGTGGTCGATACCAGCCATAAGCTTTGATACGGCTTTAAATGTTCTGAGGTATAGGACTTACTGACAGGCAGGTCAAACCAGCCCCGAAATTTTTCTGCATTAATGTTCATATGAGTTGTCGTCAGATTATGAATAGCAATCAGGCTTCTGTCCGTTTTTGGCTCAGTCCTTGAAAAAGCAAGAACACCCGGTGCATACCGAGCATAATAATCTGTGAGCAGAGAAAGCGTTGTGCTTGCCAGTGATCTTCACCCCGGCGTGTGCCTTTCATGGCGTCAAATAGAGAGATATTGATTTCATAAGGCTTTTTGCTTTGATCCTGAAGCGTGCGCATGCTGACGAATCCGCCGAAACGATGCATGCTGTCCACCAGTTCAGAGATGTCACTGTCGGGGACAAGCCCTTCAAGGGGGCGTAAGCCAATGCCATCATGGGATGCGGTAAGGCGGGATTAACCTGCAGATAATCAATGATGGAAAATCCATCATCAGAACTGTAGGGAAAATAAGGCAGTATGTGGACAGTGGAGATCAGCTGCCGGATATGCTTGCCAAGGAATTCACTGAGCACTTTAAGGGGCGGTTTCCCATGCCCTGTGAGGCTGTCACCATAAGTGATCAGGTAGATATCCTGCTCTGACCAGGGGGCAAAATCTTTCGGCTCATGGTTGTTCAGAAAATGCTCAACCCGGGATACTGGCTAGCTCATCAGATTGTTCACCATAAGGAGTGCGAAGGAGCCTTGATAGCGACTGATGAAATGACGCAAAGATAGAGGGATAGCTCTGCAAAATATCTCTCCTGAAATAGCAGCATTATGGAGTTCTGATTCACTTTCTTTATATCAGCAGCATGAGTTATGCCATGTGATATTGTTTATTGACTCCGTCGAAGTGAAATCATCCCGACCTGCAATTTTGCAATACCCGAATTCAGGATATATCAATTAAAAACACCGAACTATTTTTGGGAATAGCGGTCAGAGATTAGATAGGTGGTTATCCGAGAATAGCGCCTGCCCGGGCTAGCCCGTAGCGAGGATAGAAGAAAATTGAAGTTAAAAATTCGGTTTTGCGAGTGGATAGATAGTGAGGCTATTTGCCGAAAAAGGTGGATTGTCAGAGCAATTTTTTGCCACCGCAACAGGGAAGTCTTTCTCGGACAGCCTCCCGGGGTGATTATCTGCAAGCTCCGGTTAATTGCCCTGTTTGCGTGCCTTGATTTGTAGTACGACCCTCAATCCCAGGAAGAAAAAATGAACGTCACATCACAAGTATCAACCGGTTTGCCAAATGCTGAGGCTGACATTGAATCCGCTCCTCCAGCCTATGATCTGGTCGTTCCCCGCAGCTCAGGCATGGTCAGGCTAGTCACGGAACAACTGAGTCAAATCAAACTTTCCCAAGGTGCTCAAGAAGAGGAGGAGGCTGTTAAAACGTTGTTTAATTATCTGGTATCTGAATATCCCGGAACTGTCAATATTAGAGAGCCAATCAGTAATAACCAGTTAGCGGACGTTAGTCACGAGGACTTCTTTAAAAGATTTATCCTTCAGGTTACCCACCGATCCCCGGTGTTGGAATTTCAGGAGGTCAACAGCCGAGATGAATTAGAGCAATCAGAACATGATTTAACACATTTCTATGATGTAGATAATTGTGTAGACATCAAAATCTGTAAAACACCTGCAGTCATTGAAAGTGTGAAAGCACTGGTTGGCAGTTATTCTTATCCTTGGATTAGTGTAATAATAGATGAACCTATGAACCGTCAACGCGCATGGGGTAGACATTCCGCTCTGCTCAAGAAGGATTTTTTCATTGCGGCCGAAGGGGTTGACTTGGGAAATAAACCACATGACCTTGCGATAAAGTTATTAAAAAAAGCAAATGCAAGTACCGACTACTCACCGCTTTTCTTTTTTCGCAAGGACAGCCGCCACAATGGGAAGTTAATAATCTGTACCTCTACTGACCCTGACCCCAATAGGATAATGGGTCTAAGCATTAAGTCTTCCGATACTCCCTAAAGTTAGAGGAGGTTCCACCAAGGCATTCGGGATCAGTTCCACTAGTAAGTATTTGGCCAAATGGATCGAATATTTCTGGCTAAGTGGTCAGTTACTATGCAAGTCGGAACCTGTCATTGCAAAATGCCTCTCCCGATATATAAACAGTCTGTTGTTCACGCTCTTTACACTTTTGAAATGAGCGGATGTGTAACATTGGCATGGATTCTGCGCTGAATTAACGCATTCGTGATAAACGGAGTTATTAAATGATTGCAAAATGTCTCTTTCCTGTTGCCGGTTATGGCACACGATTTTTGCCAGCCACCAAATCCATGCCCAAAGAGATGCTGCCCATTGTTGATAAGCCGCTGATACAATACGCGGTGGAAGAGGCGATGGAGGCAGGATTAACGGATCTTGGTTTTGTTAATGGCAGGAATAAGCGGGCAATACCGGATCACTTCGATATTAACTATGAACTGGAGGCGGAGATTGTCGGCAGCGGCAAGGAGGAGAAACTCTCTTCGATCCGGGATGTAATGGCGGCCGGCACCTTCTCCTATACCCGGCAGAATCAGATGCTGGGGCTTGGCCATGCCATTGCCTGTGGCAAGCACTGATTGACGATCAGCCCTTTGGTGTCATTCTGGCGGATGACCTGTGTGTCAATGATAAAGGGCCATCGCTGATGGCCCGGCTGGTCAATCTCTACAAGCAGTTTCGATGCACAATTCTTTCCGTTCAGGAAGTGCCAGCGGCAGAAACCGAAAAATACGGGGTGATTGCCGGGGAGGTCCTGGATGAGCATTTGATTCGGGTGACCGATATGGTGGAGAAGCCTGCACCTTCTGACGCCCCCGGTAATCTGGCAGTAATTGGCCGTTACGTTCTGACCCCCGATATTTTTGACATTATCACCAAAACCGAGGCGGGGAAAAACGGTGAGGTACAACTGACAGACGCCATTTTGTCTCAGGCCAGCAGTGGCTGTGTGATTGCCTGTAAATTTCAGGGCAGGCGATTTGACTGTGGCAGTATCGGTGGTTTTGTCGAGGCCACCAATGCCATTTATCAACAGCGTTTTGGCTGAGCGGATGGTTTATTGATGGCAGTAATGGCAGTAAAAGCGCCGAGGTTGCTGGTTTTTACCGATCTTGATGGTTCCCTTCTGGACCATGATCATTATGGCTGGGCTGCCGCCCAACCGGCTCTGGAATTACTGGGCGAGCGTGAAATACCGGTTGTTTTTAATACCGGCAAGACGTTGGAAGAGGTACTTGTTATTCAGCGACAGATGGGTATTGATCAGCCATTTATTACTGAAAATGGCATGGTGAGGAATTGTCTTTTAATAAGTTCCCGATTTCCGTTCACCCTGAGCTTGTCGAAAGGTCGTGCCACCGAACTTCGACAAGCTCAGTCCGAACGGAGTCAGGCAACGAAAAAATAGGGAAGTTATTTCCAGACAACTCCTGACCACGATTCCGGCGGGTTATTTCCGGGATGCCTGCGAAACCGAACGTACCCACTTTTTCCACGGTCAGCCTTATCGCAGCATACGGCGAATTTTAGCCAGTATCCGGCGTCAGCATGGTTTTTGCTTTACCGGCTTTGGTGATCTGACTGAAAAACAGGTGGCAGAAATGACCGGGTTGTCAACCGATGCGGCCGGTAAGGCCATGGCCCGAAAGGCCAGTGAGCCGTTGATCTGGCGTGATGGTGATGCACATCTGCGGGAGTTTGTCCGGTTGCTTGGTGCAGAAGGACTGCATCTGACCAGGGGGGGCGTTTTTATCATGTCTCCGGGAAAGGCGATAAGGGACTGGCTTTGCAGGCGTTGCTGAACAGGTATCAGCAAGAGTATCCGCAACAGACCTTGCAAACCTGCGTGCTTGGCGATGGGAGTGTGTTTAACGATATCCGGATTCCCGGCGACTGGGGGCTGGAGATTGGCGTGTTGTCAGAGGTTAAGCGCAATTACTCCAGCAAGCGGCTCTGTCAGGTGGATATTGCGGATATTTATGATCATAAGCATCAGCCGCTGTCTGAAGGTGATGTCAGTCGCGGGCTGTCGAAAATGAGCCATGACATCATCAAGGCCATTTTTCGCAAGCTGGCCACCAATGGTGTCCAGTTTAATACCGAGACCTTCAGGACCATCAAGGCGACTTACTACCGGGTGGCCCTGAACTTTATCGAATCCTATTATGATGATGCCATGATCAACGGTTTGCATGTGGATCGTGACAGTGAGGAACGGGCGGTTGAGTTGTTTGCCAGGAATATTATGGAAGCCGGTCAGCATTTCCTGGAAAACCCCATGGAACGTCCCTTTATTCCCAGCTGGAACCGGGTGATGTCTGCTGTGCCGGATATTTTGGAGCGGCTTTATGATGCGGTGGAAGAAGATAACCAGTGTTTCAGCTGATGGCAGTAGCTGATGGCAGAAGCTGATGACAGAAAAAGTTTCGAAAATGGTCCGGATATGGTATAAACCGGCGCTTGAATTCGATATGCGATTTCAAGTTGGGGTGCATTGTGGACAGCCTCCCGGGCTGGGTAACATGGACTCCTTCATATTTAACGTTGATAAAAGATCTCACATTCACCGACACATGGTTCCGGGTGCCAGTATTGCAATCCGTTATACGGGTCACAAGCTGGTCGAACACATGGGGTGTCTGGAGGCATAACCCTGAATCAGGAGATTCCCATGACTCAAGTCACTATGCGTGACATGCTCAAGGCTGGCGTGCATTTCGGTCACCAGACCCGCTACTGGAACCCGAAGATGAACAAGTTCATCTTTGGTGCACGCAACCGAATTCATATCATTAATCTCGAGCACACCCTGCCTGCCTTTAATGGCGCCCTGCAGTTCATTGGCAAACTGGCTGAAGGCAAGAACAAGGTTCTGTTTGTTGGTACCAAGCGTGCTGCCGGCAAGATCATCCGTGAAGAAGCCAGCCGCTGTGGCATGCCTTACGTTGATCACCGCTGGCTCGGTGGTATGCTGACCAACTACAAGACCATTCGCCAGTCCATCAAGCGTCTGCGTGATCTTGAAAGCCAGCGTGACGACGGTACCTTTGAAAAGCTGACCAAGAAAGAAGCGCTGATGCGCAGCCGTGATCTGGAAAAACTGGATCGCAGTCTGGGGGGTATCAAGGACATGGGCAGTCTGCCGGACGCGCTGTTCGTTATCGACGTTGAGCATGAGCGCATTGCCATTCAGGAAGCCAACAAGCTGGGCATTCCGGTGATTGGTATCGTTGATACCAACTCCAGCCCTGAAGGTGTGGACTACATCATTCCGGGTAACGACGATGCGATTCGTGCTATCCAGCTGTACCTGAAGGCTGCTGCCGATGTGATTCTGGAAGGTCGTACCCGTGCCAGCACGGGTGCTGAAGACGAGTTCGTGGAAGTCGAAGAGTCTTCTCTGGCTGAAGCTTCTGTGGCTGAAGCTCCAGTGGCTGAGGAAGCTCCCAAGTCTGAAAAAGCGGAAGGCTCTGAAGAAGCCTGAGGCTCAGGGCAGTATCTGGCCAGGCTGGTCTTTTGACTGGATGATTTACCTTGGGATTGTCCTGCAGTAACAGATGCTGTTTACCGATTCTGGAAAATAGTAAGGGGGCTTTGCCCCCTTTTTTCCGATGTACAGATAACCACTCTTTTATGCCATTGTCAGTGGCATAAAAAGAACGTCAATTTGCGAGGAATAACCATGGCAGCTATTAGTGCAGCACTGGTAAAAGAACTGCGTGAGCGTACTGGCCTGGGCATGATGGAGTGCAAAAAAGCACTGGTTGAAGCACAGGGTGATATTGAAGTTGCAATCGAAGAGATGCGTAAGTCCGGTCAGGCAAAAGCCGCCAAGAAAGCCGGCCGTATTGCTGCAGAAGGTATTGTAGCGGTTAAAGTGGCCGACGATGCCGGCTTTGGCGTTCTGGTTGAAGTCAACAGTGAAACTGACTTCGTCGCCCGTGATGATAACTTCCTGAACTTCGTTCAGCAGGTCATTGACACTGCCTTTTCCCGAAAGGAAACAGACGTTAACGCGCTGATGGCAGGCGAACTGGAAGAGGCCCGTCAGGCGCTGGTTCAGAAGATCGGTGAGAATATCGGTGTCCGTCGTATCGCTATGGTTGAAGGGGGCGTGATAGGTTCATACGTTCACGGTAACAACCGTATCGCCGTTCTGACCAAACTGGAAGGTGGTGATACCGGACTGGCCCGCGACATTGCCATGCACGTTGCAGCGGTTAACCCACAGGTGGTTAACAAGGAAGACATGCCGGTTGAGTTGGTAGAAAAAGAGAAAGAGATCTTCAAGGCCCAGGCGGAACAGTCCGGCAAGCCTGCCAACATCATTGAGAAGATGATTGAAGGTCGTATCAGCAAGTTCCTGGCAGAAAGCAGTCTTGTTGAACAGCCATTTGTCAAGGATCCTGATACCACTGTTGGTGCCCTGGCCAGCAAAGCCGGCGCTACTGTAACCAGCTTCGTACGTTATGAGGTGGGAGAAGGTATCGAGAAAGAAGAAGTGGACTTTGCTGCTGAAGTCCGCGCTCAGGCAGGACTGTGATAAAAGGCCAGCCCCCCGGGGCTGGCCTTTTCATGTTTGTCCATAATTTAGCCAACCAGACTCGGAAACTGAACATGCCGGCAAGTGATAGTCAACCGAAATACAAACGTATACTGCTGAAGCTCAGCGGTGAAGCCCTCCAGGGTGCGGGTGAGTTTGGTATTGATCCCAGGGTCCTGGATCGAATGGCCCTGGAGATTGGTCAGTTAGTAGGGATCGGTGTACAGGTTGGCATCGTTATTGGTGGTGGAAACCTCTTTCGTGGTGCAGCCCTCAGTGCTGCAGGCCTGGACCGGGTAACCGGTGATTACATGGGGATGTTGGCTACGGTGATGAATGCCCTTGCCATGCGTGATGCCCTTGAACGGTCCAATATCAATACCCGGGTGATGTCTGCCATTCCCATGAGTGGTGTTGTTGAGCACTATGACCATCGCCGTGCCATGAGGTATCTTAACTCTGGGGATGTGGTTATTTTTTCTGCCGGTACCGGGAATCCATTTTTTACCACCGACTCAGCAGCCTGTCTGCGGGGCATTGAGGTGGGCGTTGATGTTGTCCTCAAGGCCACCAAGGTTGACGGTGTCTATGATAAAGATCCGGTAAAGCATGCTGATGCGGTTAAATTTGATCAGCTGACCTATGATGATGTTCTGGAGCGAAAGCTGGGTGTTATGGATTTAACGGCGATTTGCCTGGTGCGCGATCAGCAGATGCCGGTTCGGGTGTTTAATATGAACAAGTCCGGCGCTCTGTTGAATCTTGTGGTTGGCGGTAACGAAGGAACACTGGTAAACGGGGGTTAATGATGATCGATGAGATTAAAGATGATGCCAAAGAGCGTATGGGTAAAACCATTGAATCGTTGACGGTTGCCTTCAACAAGATTCGTACCGGTCGGGCCCATCCCAGTCTTCTTGATAGCATCAAGGTTTCTTACTACGGCTCAGAAACACCGCTGAGTCAGATGGCTAACATTTCTGTTGAAGACGGTCGTACGCTTGCCGTACGTGTCTGGGAAAGGCAAATTGTGCCTGATGTTGAAAAGGCGATCCTGAAGTCTGACCTGGGGCTGAACCCTTCTACTGCCGGCGAAGTTATTCGTATTCCCCTGCCACCGCTGACCGAAGAGACCCGCAAGGGTTATATTCGTCAGGCCCGCCAGGATGCGGAAAATGCCCGCATTGCCATCCGCAATATTCGCCGTGATGCACTGGCTGATATCAAGGAGCTGGAGAAGGAAAAAGAGATCAGTGAAGACGACGAACGTCGTGGTCAGGATGATGTCCAGAAGCTGACGGATCAGTTTATTGCTGAAGTTGATAAGAATCTTTCTGCCAAGGAAGAGGATTTAATGGCGATCTGATAGCTGACTGAATTGGTTTGTGGCTATTGCCTTGCCCGGGAGCCCGCCGGACAATGAGGCAGATGGGCAAGGGCAGGTCTGACACTCCCCGCCCTATCGGGCGAGGGTTCTTGATCGCTCAAGAACGTTTCT
>NZ_JAHHPO010001078.1 GCF_024606365.1 Endozoicomonas sp. ONNA2 | reverse complement strand
AGCAAACGTTCTTTAACAAGATATCAGACAATTCGTGTGGGCGCTTGTGCGATTGCATCGGTTACAAAAGGCTATCACCTTTTGTTAATAGTTAAATGCGACGCTCAAGCAAACATACTCGTTAATTTGCAGTAAGTTCTATTGAGCATATAAGTTTTTCGCATGAAAAATTTAAACTGAAGAGTTTGATCATGGCTCAGATTGAACGCTGGCGGCAGGCCTAACACATGCAAGTCGAGCGGTAGCGGGAAGAGCTTGCTCTTTGCCGACGAGCGGCGGACGGGTGCGTAACACGTAGGAATCTGCCCGGTAGTGGGGGATAGCCCGGAGAAATCCGGATTAATACCGCATACGCACCAGCTCTTTATGAGCGGTGGAAAGCAGGGGATCAGTTCGCTGACCTTGCGCTATCGGATGAGCCTGCGTCGGATTAGCTTGTTGGTGGGGTAAAGGCCTACCAAGGCGACGATCCGTAGCTGGTCTGAGAGGATGATCAGCCACACTGGGACTGAGACACGGCCCAGACTCCTACGGGAGGCAGCAGTGGGGAATATTGCACAATGGGCGCAAGCCTGATGCAGCCATGCCGCGTGTGTGAAGAAGGCCCTAGGGTTGTAAAGCACTTTCAGTGGGGAGGAAAGGTTGAAGGTTAATACCCTTTGGCTGTGACGTTACCCACAGAAGAAGCACCGGCTAACTCCGTGCCAGCAGCCGCGGTAATACGGAGGGTGCGAGCGTTAATCGGAATTACTGGGCGTAAAGCGTGCGTAGGCGGCCACCTAAGTTGGATGTGAAAGCCCCGGGCTCAACCCGGGAACTGCATCCAAAACTGGGTGGCTGGAGTACGGGAGAGGAGTGTGGAATTTCCTGTGTAGCGGTGAAATGCGTAGATATAGGAAGGAACACCAGTGGCGAAGGCGACACTCTGGCCTGATACTGACGCTGAGGTACGAAAGCGTGGGGAGCAAACAGGATTAGATACCCTGGTAGTCCACGCCGTAAACGATGTCTACTAGTTGTCGGTTGTCTTGTACGACGGGTAACGCAGCTAACGCGATAAGTAGACCGCCTGGGGAGTACGGCCGCAAGGTTAAAACTCAAATGAATTGACGGGGGCCCGCACAAGCGGTGGAGCATGTGGTTTAATTCGAAGCAACGCGAAGAACCTTACCTGGCCTTGACATCCTGCGAATCTTTTGGAGACAAGAGAGTGCCTTCGGGAACGCAGAGACAGGTGCTGCATGGCTGTCGTCAGCTCGTGTCGTGAGATGTTGGGTTAAGTCCCGCAACGAGCGCAACCCTTGTCCTCAGTTACCAGCGATTCGGTCGGGCACTCTGGGGAGACTGCCGGTGACAAACCGGAGGAAGGTGGGGACGACGTCAAGTCATCATGGCCCTTACGGCCAGGGCTACACACGTGCTACAATGGTGCATACAGACGGTTGCCAAGCCGCGAGGTGGAGCTAATCTGACAAAGTGCATCGTAGTCCGGATTGGAGTCTGCAACTCGACTCCATGAAGTCGGAATCGCTAGTAATCGTGAATCAGAATGTCACGGTGAATACGTTCCCGGGCCTTGTACACACCGCCCGTCACACCATGGGAGTGGGTTGCTCCAGAAGTGGTTAGTCTAACTTGCTTGCAAGAGGACGATCACCACGGAGTGATTCATGACTGGGGTGAAGTCGTAACAAGGTAGCCCTAGGGGAACCTGGGGCTGGATCACCTCCTTAAACGAATACCGACGTCCATAAGCGCTCACACGAATTGTTTGATTACCAGTTGACAGTTGGCAGTGGCCAGTTGACGGTTGGTATTTTTTTGTTCTTTAACAATGTGGAATCCAAATTAAGCTGAATTGATTTAAAAGACTTGCGTCTTTTAAAGAAAATTCTTGCTGAGACACTCTCAAGTTTTGATTGGAAACAATCATAGCTAATGTGTATGGCGTTCAGTTGTCAGTGGTCAGTTAATAGTAGCCAGTTGATGACTGAAGATCGTTAAGGTAGTTATTTACCATCGCTTTTACGGGCCGCGGGTAGCGGGTAACGGGAAGCGAACCTGAAACAGATCGTTTTGGGTTATATGGTCAAGTGACTAAGCGTACACGGTGGATGCCTTGGCAGTCAGAGGCGATGAAGGACGTGGTAATCTGCGATAAGC
>NZ_JAHHPO010001077.1 GCF_024606365.1 Endozoicomonas sp. ONNA2 | reverse complement strand
CCTGATGATTGCGGTGGAGCATCTGAATATGCGGAAGTTATTTACAGACAATTCCATAGTACCAGCCAAGGTAGCCAGAAATATTCGATTCCATCCATATGGCCAGCTACTTACTTTCTGGTTCTTTTTTCTTCCCTGATTGATTAAATACTGCCATTTTTGCGTCACTTTAGAGTGACACTGTCAAATAACTATCTTTTCAGATAGTTCAAAAAAGTGTTCAAGATTTTTTCAAAGCAACCGAAAATTAATCTATGTCAAAAAAATAGCGAATTGATAATGGTGCCACTTTAGAAAACTGTTAAAAAACAAGTGTTTATGTTTTTTTGTTTTTCTTTATGTGTTCTTTTGGGGTTTGGTGGCTGTTTTTATTTTTCAAATCAAAGTTGGCATGTTCATTGATATGTATATTTTGTCGTTTTTTTATATGCATTTTCTGAGCAATTGAAAAAATAAAGTGAGAACGATGGCGCAAGCAAAGAAAAGAGTAATTGCGGTTTCAGGATGTAAAGGAGGAGTCGGTAAAACCGTAGTTGCAGTAAACCTTGCTCTGGCTATGACAAAGCTGGGTCAGCGTGTCGTTTTGATGGATGGTAATATTTCTGTACCAGATGTTGAGTTCACTCTTGGGATGAACAAAGATGGTTTAAAAGGACAATTGTCGTCTGATTTTATTTTTTCATCTTCTGCTGAGTGCGAGTTAGCTAGTGATGTCTATAGCCATCAACGCAAATGCCTGTTGGATGGCCCTTCAGGTGTAAGAGTATTTACACCGGATCCCCAAGGGGAATGGAAAGACAGTATTCAAGTTATTCAGGCAGTAGAATTGATTCAGGATATGGATGATCTTGCATCAGATCTGGATACTTTGATTATTGACACAGCTCCGGGCCTGGCCCCGGATAATGTAACTCTCATTCAGGCGGCAACAGAAGTAGTCGTTGTCGTCAGTCAGGAAGACGTGTCTGTTATTGATGCTGTTCGACAGATAAAGCTTCTGTATCGGGTTTTCAATGTTCACCAGTTTTATATTGTTGTTAACCTGGTTAGCAGCAGAAGAGGCGGTGCTAAACAGTTTGAGAAGCTACAGGAGTACCTAAAAGACGACAAAGAGATAGTTTTATGCTATCTGGGGGCAATTCCACATGACAAGGCTGTAAGTGAAGCGGTTGTAAAACAGTCGGCATTGTTGACGCTAAGTAACGATTGCCGGGCTGCGAGAGCGTTTCATAACATTGGACATCAGCTAGCAAAATTACCGGTGCCTGAGCCAAAAGGTCGTATAGAATTCTTTTTGCCCGGCAGGATCAAGGAGAGGATCTAGTCATGACAGAGACCGCACAGGATGTGCAAACTGAGTCGGCACAAACGAAGTCGGCGCAAAAAAAGACGTTGAGCATGGAAGAGATGGTAGTAAAACATCGCTCATTGGTAAAAAGAATTGCCAATCACCTTGCCGCAAGAATGCCCGCCAGTGTTCAGATTGATGACCTGGTCCAATCAGGAATGATTGGATTGCTTGAAGCAGCTTCAAAATATGATGCATCCAAAGGTGCCAGCTTCGAAACGTTTGCGGGTATTCGAATTCGAGGTGCCATGCTGGATGAAATCCGCAAAGGGGACTGGGGGCCGAGATCGGTTTATCGAAATAGTCGTCGTATTACTGAAGCGGTTCAGGTTGTTGAAGCCAAACTGGGCAGAGATGCCCGGGATGCCGAAGTGGCAAAAGAGCTTGATGTGAAAATTGATGAGTATTATACCATTCTGAGTGATTTAAGAGGGTGTCGTCTTTTTAGTTATGAAGAGTTATTCGATAGTGAAGAATCAAGAATGCAGGCCCGCTCAGGAGACAGGGGACCCTCTGCAGATATTCAGGAAGAAAAATTTAAAACAGCCCTGATTGAAGCCATTGATAAACTGCCCGAAAGAGAAAAGCTGGTATTGATGCTTTATTACGATGAAGAGATGAATTTGAAAGAGATCGGTAAAGTATTGGGGGTCAGTGAATCAAGAGTCAGCCAGATTCACTCTCAGGCTGCACTTCGTTTAAGGTCACGGCTGCAAAACTGGCTGAGTTAACGTCTCAGCCACCGCTTTGACAGGGTAGTGACAAAAGTTGGTCAATCATCAGGAAACTGGTTGTTTTGATTTTGACAATATTCAGTTGAGTTGATCTATTTTTAGAAATATATGCCGGTTATATGCTGTATTGCTTTGAGCATTTTATTTTTAGTTGCTTATTGTTCCAAGTAGGTGGGTCTTAGCTCCATATACTTCTTTTATTAAGTTGTTTAATAACGGACCTGCATAATATGAAATGGATTTCTATCTCGGCTGCCATTCTGATGTCGGCACTTTCCTCTATTCTTCCGGCTCAGGAAGAAGCACCAGAAGCAATAAATGGTGTTATTACCATCAATACCCACCAGGCAAAACGTCTTCATGATATTGGTGCGCTCTTTATTGATGTGCGTCCTTATCAACAGTGGCAATATGGGCATGTGGACGGATCCCACAGTCTCGACTTAAGGGGTGGGTTTCGTCAACTAATGGTTCCGGGAGTTCTGGAAAAGGAGACTCCAATCGTGATCTACGGTAACAGCTCTTACCATATGAGAGGGGCTATTGGCAGTTATCTGGCTGCATTGTGGGGTTATGAACGGGTGTTTTTCCTAAGGGACGGTTACTTTTCCTGGTTGGCGCTGGATTATCCGGTGACATTGAAGTCTGATGTCGTGGATGAGTCCTACACAATGGGGGTTATGGCGCAGTAAAACCTCTGGCTCCCAATAAAGACTTTCCTTCTGCGCCTATTTTCTAAATACCTTCTATCTTCACTTTCTCCATGGGAGTGAAGATCGGTATGTCCTGAGTCCTTCCCGGGCTTCTTCAATGCTGACAATGAACAGCGTTTACCCCCAGTCGGTAAAAATTCCTGATATAATCGCCAGCCGACGCTATTCAGGGACATCGTATCAAGCAGGTCCTTTCATTTTATGGCTCATGGCCATACTGCTTTGCGAATCAGGGTCTCGGCGATACACAATTTGGTGATTGTTAGAAGATTCAGGAGTTCGCTTTGCTTAAGGTGGTGCAGTTGAGCTGTGAACGGGACGACAGGCTGCTGTTCAGTAACTTGTCATTTCAGCTTGGTCGTGGGGAAATACTGCAGATTGAGGGGCGAAACGGTGCTGGAAAAACATCGCTGCTGCGTATAATTGCTGGCTTTTCATCCAGTCTTGGTGGTGATATTTTCTGGAACGAGCAGCCTTTATCGACAGTGTATGCAGACTTTCGTCTTGACTGTTTTTTTCTTGGCCATAAACCGGGGCTGAAACTGGACCTGACGCCCCTGGAAAACCTTACCTGGCGAGCCAAACTGGCCAATACAATAATCAACCGGGAAATATTGCTCGCTGCCCTTGACCGGGTGGAACTTGCCGGTTATGAAGATATTCCCTGTAGCCATCTCTCGGCCGGGCAGTTAAGGCGGGTGGCGTTTGCCGGGCTGGTTGCCAGCCCGGCAAAGCTCTGGATTCTCGATGAGCCATTCACTGCGATTGATATTGAAGGCGTTTCCTGGCTGGAGAAGCTCTTTGATGAGCACACCCAGCAAGGAGGGATGGTGCTGGTTACCAGCCATCAACCATTGGCTGATCGCCAGGGAAAACTGCGCCGGTTGAATTTGGAGCACTTTGCCGCGGTTTGCCGCGGTTTGCCGCACAGAGGATTGCTGATGACATGAGGGAGGAAGATGTCGAACGTTGACCAGCAATCGATGCATGGATTTTCAGCCTGCCTTGCCTTGATTCGCCGGGACCTGATCCTCGCTTTCCGGTCACCGGGTCAGACCATTAATCCCATGGCGTTCTTGCTGATGGTGGCGACTTTATTTCCCCTCGGGATTGCACCGGATCGGGAGGTATTGTCAGAACTGTCGGCTGGCATTATCTGGATTGGCGCTTTACTGGCTGTTTTGCTGTCACTGGACTCATTGTTCAAAAATGACCAGGACGATGGCGCTCTGGACCAATTACTGATGTCCCCACACCCGCTCCCCTTACTGGTATTGGCCAAGGTGTTCAGCCACTGGTTGACCAGTGGTTTTTGTTTAACACTGATGGCACCATTGCTGGCCATCATGTTACATCTGCCATCAGACGCTTTTTCCCCGCTGATGATTACGCTGTTACTGGGAACACCAGTACTCAGTCTGGCTGGGGCCATCGGTGCTGCATTAACAGTAAGAGTGCAGCGTGGCGGGGTGTTACTGACCCTGCTCTCGTTACCGCTTTACCTGCCGGTTCTGATTTTTGCTACGGGGGCCGTCAATGCGTCAATACAAAACTTGCCGTATACCGGCCACATACTCTGGTTGTCTGTGTTCCTGATACTCGGGATATGCCTGGCACCGCTGGCGATTGCCGGGGCTTTAAGGGTAATTAATGAGTAAGGGGTATGGCAAAGAAGCTTGTCTTTATTCAGGCAATTGCTTGAAAAATGAAGAGATTTCCAGCACTCTCTGCCTGCAGGGAGTCTCTGTAACATCAGGTCGCATTGGTGGCGGCCTCCGTAAGTAGAACAAGAGTATGAACTGGACGTTTTTTCATAAGTTGGGCTCTCCCAAGTGGTTTTATGATATCAGCGGTAAGTGGTTGCCCTGGCTTCAGGTAATATCCCTGGTGCTGATAGTGGTGGCGCTGGTCTGGGGACTGGCGTTTTCCCCTTCGGATTATCTGCAGGGCAACAGTTACCGAATCATCTTTATTCATGTACCTGCCTCGTTCCTTGCCCAGTCAGTCTATTTGATGATGGCAACGGCGGCTGCTGTGACTCTGATCTGGAAAATCAAGCTCGCTGATATGGCACTGAAAGTCATGGCACCTATCGGGGTTTCCTTCT
Source organism: Endozoicomonas sp. ONNA2 (assembly GCF_024606365.1). Classification (GTDB taxonomy): domain Bacteria; phylum Pseudomonadota; class Gammaproteobacteria; order Pseudomonadales; family Endozoicomonadaceae; genus Endozoicomonas. The sequence continues at coordinate 2,429 of NZ_JAHHPO010001077.1, read as the reverse complement.
GCATACTTTCCCTGGTTACCGGAGCCATCTGGGGGCAGCCGACCTGGGGGACCTGGTGGGTATGGGATGCACGTTTGACCTCCATGCTCATTCTGCTATTTCTCTATATCGGCATTATTGCCCTGCGTGGTGCCATCCACACCACAGAAGCCGCCGCAAAAGCCTGTGCCATTCTCAGCCTGGTGGGGGTTGTCAATATCCCGATCATCAAGTTTTCGGTGGACTGGTGGAATACCCTGCATCAGGGTGCCACGTTGAAACTGACTGAAAAACCCTCCATGGCCCCTGAAATGCTCTGGCCCCTGTTATTGGCCATTGTCGGATTTTATCTGTTTTTTATGATGGTTATGGTGCTTCGTCTGCGTATAGAAATTATCAGTCGTGAAAGAAAGACCCGCTGGGTAAAAGAGCTGGTGAGTTGATGCCTATGTATTTTGACAGTTGGAGCGGTTTTCTGGCCATGGGGGGGCATGGATTCTATGTCTGGAGTGCCTACGCCTTCGCATTGGCAGTGCTTGCTTACAATCTGATTTCACCGTTCATGGCAAAGCGGCGGGTCATTGAAAAAGTGAGAAGGCAGGAACGATTGATGCACAGAAAAGTGGTCGTGGATGACTTCAGGGTCACTACAGGCAGTAGTGATAATAGCGGAAATCGCTCAGCTAACCCGACACTACAAAAACATCGTCCTGAGCGACAGGAAGCAGGCCCTGAGTCGGCAAAAAGGAGCCCCCAATGAATGCAGTCCGCAAACAGAGATTAATACTCGTACTACTGCTGCTGGCAGGCGTTGGTGTGGCTGTGGCGCTGATGTTGTTTGCGCTGCGGGAGAACATCAATCACTACTACTCTCCCGCCCAGATGGCTGCCGGTGACGCTCCGACAGGCCAGCGGATGCGCGGTGGTGGCTTGGTGGTTCCGGGCTCAGTTGCACGGGATACCGAAAGCCTGAAGGTCAGTTTCCGCATCAGCGATGGTGCCGGAGAAGTGACGGTGCACTATGAAGGTATTCTGCCTGACCTTTTTGTTGAAGGTTCCGGCGTTGTTGCCCTGGGGACGCTTGGCAGTGACGGTGTGTTTGCCGCGACGGAAGTGTTGGCCAAACATGATGAAAACTACATGCCACCGGAAGTGCAGAAAGCCATTGACGACGCACATCCGGGTTACCCAAAGCCCACTGGACAAGCTACTGTCCAACGTGAGCTGAGGAGTCTGCAAGATGGTAGCTGAAGCTGGCCTTGTGGCTCTGATTATTGCCCTGTGCCTGAGTCTTTTGCTCAGTACTTTTCCGTTGGTGGGCAGTTACACCGGTAATCTCCGGTTGATGCATCAGGCCCGCTCCCTGTCCTTTGGACTGTTTGCCTTTGTTGGCTTTTCGTTCTTGTGTCTGGTCTGGGCATTTATTACCGACGACTTTTCGGTGGATTATGTCGCCAGGCATTCAAACAGTCTGTTGCCCATGCAGTATAAAGTCAGCGCCACCTGGGGAGGGCATGAAGGGTCGCTGCTGATGTGGGTACTGATCCTGGTGGGCTGGATGGCGATGGTGGCTGTCAAGAGCGACCACCTGCCGCCGGAGTTGTCCGCCAGGGTCCTCTCGGTTATGGGGATGATTACCGTTGGCTTTTTGCTGTTTACCCTGCTGACCTCCAACCCGTTTAATCGCATTCTGCCTTTTCCCCCGGCAGAGGGTGCCGACCTGAACCCACTGCTTCAGGACTTTGGCCTGATCGTTCACCCGCCCATGCTGTACATGGGGTACGTCGGTTTTGCCGTTGCCTTTGCCTTTGCCATTGCCGCACTGCTCGGTGGACAGCTGGACACCGCCTGGGCCCGGTGGGCAAGGCCATGGACGACAGTGGCCTGGGTTTTCCTGACCTTGGGCATTTCACTGGGTAGCTGGTGGGCGTATTACGAGCTTGGCTGGGGTGGTTGGTGGTTCTGGGATCCGGTGGAAAACGCTTCCCTGATGCCCTGGCTGGTGGGAACGGCGCTGATGCACTCCCTGGCAGTGACCGAAAAACGCGGGCTGTTCAAGAGCTGGACGCTGCTGCTGGCCATCTTTACCTTCTCCTTAAGCCTGCTGGGCACGTTCCTGGTTCGCTCCGGCGTGCTCACCTCGGTCCACGCCTTTGCCAATGATCCGGAAAGAGGGGTCTTTATCCTCTTTTATCTGATGATTGTGGTTGGTGCATCGCTGACCCTGTTTGCCCTCAGGGCACCTGAGGTGCGCAGTCGCATCAGTTTTACCATGGCATCCCGAGAGACGTTGCTGCTGGTCAATAATATTCTGTTGACCGCCAGTGCCGCTACCGTGCTGCTGGGAACACTATTCCCGCTGCTGCTGGAATCCCTGGATATGGGCATGATTTCGGTAGGGCCGCCTTACTTCAATTCTGTCTTTGTGCCAATGGCCATGTTGCTGGCTT
>NZ_JAHHPO010001076.1 GCF_024606365.1 Endozoicomonas sp. ONNA2 | reverse complement strand
ATCCGAACGGAGTCAGGCAATGAGAATAGGGAAGTTATTTCCAGACAACTCCTTACTGTGGTCATTCATATCAATGGGGAAATGACTGCTCTCCACCAGAGACTTCACATGTTGCTGAATGGTATGGATATCTCTATCCAGACCAATCTCGGCCAGCTGTTGAGCAGTAATCCACCAGCTTTTGGGGATGCGCTTCCATATTGACTATTTTGGTAAAGATAGCGGCAAAGATAGCGGCAAAGACAGCGGCGATAAAAGCAAGAAACCCAAAAAAGGTCAGACGCCCCCACCAGAAGCCGTGATTAAGGCTATTCTGGAGAAGCACAATAAAGCCACTGATAGTCGTCGTTTTAATGCCATACTGGCAACCGCATCTATCAATAATGCCATTGATTACTACAAAAAGTTTAAAACCATTCAGGCTGCCCTTAAGGCAGAAGACGACGACTTTGAAACATTAAATATCGCCTGCGTTTTCTCACCACCCGCCCAGGCGCTGAGCCAGGAAAAAGGGGCTGAAAGCAATAAAAATGTCAAAGACATTAAACAGCTTCAGGACGAACTGGCACAGGAAAAAGCGGATAACCAGGTAGAACCGGAAAAGAAAAAGGCTGCACTTATCGCCATTATTGACGACTACAACCGTCAGTACCGCACTAACCACAGTATTAACGATTTCGACCTGTACTATCAGGATGTACAGCAGCGTATAAAAGACCAGAAATACAGCAATGCCGATTACCCCCGCTGTAATAAAATCGATATTGTTATTGTGGTGGATATGCTGCTCACCGGTTTTGACTCCAAATTCCTTAATACCTTATACGTGGATAAAAACCTCAAGTATCATGGTTTGATTCAGGCATTCTCACGCACCAACCGGGTACTGAATGACACCAAACCCTGGGGGAATATTCTCGATTTTCGGGGGCAGGAAAAAGAAGTCAATGAGGCTATTGAACTGTTCTCCGGTAGCGCCAAAGGCAAGGCCAGTGAGATTTGGCTGGTGGAGCCTGCGCCGGTGATGGTAGAAAAATACAAAGCGGCCGTCGATAAACTTCAGACCTTTATGGCAAACAAAGGGTTGGAATATGTACGCCCTCCGAAGTAGCCAACCTGAAAGGTGATGCTGCCAAGGCCGAATTTATTGACTGTTTTAAAGAGATCCAGAAACTGAAAACCAAACTGGATCAGTACACCGACCTGAACCAAGAGAACAAACAGGAAGTCGAGCAACTGCTACCCACCGACACCCTGCGTGGCTTTAAAGGCTCCTATCTGGAAACCGCCCAACAGCTCAAGCAGAAACAAAACGACGGTAGCAGTGAAGATGATGACACAATCCAGCAGCTGGATTTTGAATTTGTCCTCTTTGCCTCGGCGGTAATTGATTACTACTTCATTATGGGGTTGATTGCCAAATCCACCCAGACCACCAGTAAACAGACCATGACCCGTGCCGAGCTGATCGATATGGTCAGTGCCAACGCCAATTTAATGGAAGAGCGGGACGATATTATCGCATATATCAACAGCCTTCAGACCGGAGAAGCACTGAACGAAACTGCCATCCGTGAAGGTTATGAATCCTTTAAAGAAGCCAAGTCTGCGGAAGATGTGACGCTAATGGCTAACAATCACGGCCTGGCACCGGATACCCTGCAGGCATTTGTCAACAATGTGATGAAACGTATGATTTTTGATGGTGAACAATTGAGTGATTTGCTTGCCCCCCTTGAGCTGGGCTGGAAAGACCGCACGAAAAAAGAACTGGCTTTGATGGAGGACCTGGTACCTCATTTACACAAAATTGCCCAAGGTCGTGAAATTTCGGGGTTAGCGGTTTATGAGTAATCAGAATAGAAAAAGCCTGGTGCCGGAGTTGCGTTTTGCGGAGTATAGAACAGGGCCTGCTTGGCAAGAAACGAAAATAGGTGAAAACTTAAAAGAAAGCAGGATAAAAGGACACAAAGGGAATGTAGCCAAAAAACTCACAGTCAAACTATGGGGTAATGGCGTTCAGGAAAAGAGAGAAACGTATGTGCTCAAAAAGTACTGGTAAATATAAAGGACTATCGTAGAAAACCATT
>NZ_JAHHPO010001075.1 GCF_024606365.1 Endozoicomonas sp. ONNA2 | reverse complement strand
CTTCCAGCAAATTTGGTCTTTCGCTATACCAATGGCCTGTGGCTGAGTGAGTAAACGAGTAAGCCACTAAAAAAGCCCCACCATGGTGGGGCCGAATCGGAAAGGTTACTATTTCTATCCTGGTGGTTGCCCTGCCTTTCTATTACTGTCTTTCCATGCCGCGCAAGATGCGCACATCACCTTCCAGGCGACCAATATCCTGTTCAAGGTGGTTCATGTAATGGCAGTATTTATGCTTACACATAGCCTGGTAGATAGCGTCAGGGGATAGACCACCGGGCACTTTTTCATTTTTTGCGACAATACGACAGAGGGCAAACATGAGTTTGACGAGATCACCCTGACCTTCCGTGGAGAGATTGAGCCCTGCAAGCATCCGTCTGAAATCGGGGATCTTTTTTGCCTCTTCGAGGGTGGTGATATTTCCCATACCGGGAACGAGATTATCAATAAACTGCCGGCTGATGCCGTATTTCTCGTACAGCACTTTGTAGAACTCACACAAAAGCTCTTCTTGGTCATTTTCGTAAGCGGGTGAGTGAGCGCCAGCCCATAATAGGTAAAGCGCATCCCAAGACTCCTGGTATCGTTCGGCCATATATTGGAGAACAACAATATCACTGCTTCGGCATTGATAACTCTGATCGTCCATCGGGGTCTCGAGCAGATAGGCTTTATCTTTGTTCGCCTGTTCGAGTTCATATTGCGCATGCTGCAGTGGTGTCATCGGCTTGGCGTTAGCAACGGCTCCCATCACACTCAAGGTCGCACCGGCCGCACCGGCCAAGGCAACCGTTTGCAGCGAGTGATCACCAACGGCTCTCGCAATACCACCAACCGCCGCCCCGGCAAGACTGCCTAAAGCGCCCACTTGGGCAAGATAGCGACCCGAGATATTGAGCTTATCGACCGTGTGTCGCCCGAGTGCCGCCTGTCTTTCCTCTCTGGTGTAAACGTGGCCACTCGAACTCTCAATACCAAATTTGCTGGAAGAGGCTCGAATTAAAGATTGACCAATTTGCTGTTGCTTTGCTGCTCCGTCCATATGTGTCACCTCTGTGCTGGAGTTGATGGAGTTAATGATTGTTGGAGTTAACAACCATCCGTTAACCTATCTCAGCCTGCGAGAGGGGAGTATAACAAGGTGGTCAGAGCTGCTGACCGGCGCTCCATGAGTGCTCCATGAAATAGTGCTCCATGAAATAGTCAAAGAGTCTCATCTGAGCCAGCTATGGACCGCACAATTGCAATATCATTGATGAGCCTGCTTTCATCCTCGGCAATACGCGTTTTGAAATATTCGTACTTCTCCCGACATACAGACTGATAAAGCTCCTGTGGGGTAGCGCCGTGCGGGTCCGCCCGGGAGGCTGTCCGAGAATAGCGCCCGACTGGGCGTCCCCGACTGGGCGTCCCCGTAG
>NZ_JAHHPO010001074.1 GCF_024606365.1 Endozoicomonas sp. ONNA2 | reverse complement strand
GGTGCTTGTAGCCCTTGGAAATCAAGGGTCAATATGGTTTCAACGAATAGTTACCTATGGAGAGGGCGAATTGAGCCGCTTTGTTAGACCTGCTTCTCCAGGTGATAAGGTTGTGATCAAAGGTGATGATTTGGCTTATGGCTGGAATATTGGTGCAATTTGGCAGCCAAAAGAGTCAACATCCCTGGGGGTTAGCTATAGATCAAGCATTAAACTGAAACTGAAAGGTGATGCTACTGGTACTGGCTCTATCTGGACTGCTCTAGGAGGTAGTGCAACGGAGAAAGCCAAGCTGGACATAACCTTGCCAGAAACCCTGGACTTGAGTGTCACCCACGAGCTGGATGACCGGTGGACAGTAATGGCCGGAGCAACATGGACTCGGTGGAGCCAGTTTGACAAGCTGGTCATTAGTTCTGATCAGGGAACTGGCCCTATTTCTCAAGTTGATCCTTCAGACACATCGGTTATAACCTATGTCCCTGAAAACTGGAAAAATGTCTGGGCGTTCGCAGTGGGTAGCAGCTATAAATACAATGACAGCCTTACCTTAAAAGCAGGTTATGCATTTGACCAAACTCCTGTTCAGGATGAGTACAGAACTGCCCGGATCCCTGATAGTGACCGTAATTGGCTAACCTTTGGGGCCAAGTACGAGCTGGGTGATGGCTGGACGGCAGATGCAGCTTATGGCTATATGTTCGGATCTAAAGTAGAGATTGATGAAAAAAACTATCAATCTAATGGAAGTCCGGCAGGATCGCTGACCCTTGCAGGCGAATACGACAATAACGCCCATGTATTCAGTGCCTCGGTAACCAAGCGCTTCTAACGTATTCTTTTTTCTTTATTTAGGAAAAGCTCACAGGAAAACAGCAACCCGGCTTAAGCCGGGTTTTTTCTTGACTTCAGATTATTCTCCCGGCTATCTCACTTTCCCTGCCTAAAAAAGCAAGGTCGTAAAATATGTACCTGTTGTTGTTTTGTCCGGTAATCCAAATCTTTCAATTATATAAATCTATCATGGTTATTCTTTTAATTAATTTTGATGTTCGACGATTTGGTCGTAATCTTTATTAGCGCCAAAACACACTTGAAACCAGCAAGACGACCACAACAGGAAAATCAAATGACTCAATCTCTGATTAACACCGTGATCAAGCCATTCAAAGCCACTGCTTTCCAGAAGGGAGAGTTTGTTGATGTAACCGAACAGAGTCTGCTAGGCAAGTGGTCTGTTGTCTTCTTCTACCCGGCTGACTTCACCTTTGTCTGCCCAACAGAACTCGGTGATGTGGCTGACCATTACGAACAGCTGCAGTCCCTGGGCGTAGAAGTATATTCCGTCTCAACGGATACCCACTTCACCCACAAGGCATGGCACGACAGCTCTGAAACCATCAAGAAAATTCAGTTCCCGATGATCGGCGATCCAACGGGCACGATAACCCGCAACTTCGGTGTGATGATTGAAGAAGATGGCCTGGCACTGCGCGGCACCTTTGTCATCAATCCGGAAGGTGAGATCAAGGCCATCGAAATCAACGACCTGGGTATTGGTCGCTCTGCCAAAGACCTGGTGCGCAAGGTACAGGCGGCCCAGTACATCGCTGAGCATGATGGCGAGGTTTGCCCGGCTGCATGGCAGCCAGGTGAAGAGACTCTGGCGCCTTCCCTGGATCTGGTTGGCAAAATCTAGCTGATAACCTGCCCGGAAATTCACTCCGGGCAGGGCTCAAAGGCTGACCAGGAATGGGGAGTCATCTTTCAATATTCCTGGTTAGCTTTATGTAGGTTTATCTGACAAACCTGTTCAGAAAAGCCCGGAAAAGAACATAAGAAACTTTCTTTCACCTTACGATTACCGTTTTTGAGATAAATGACAGGGGGACGGCCATGCTCGACACAAATATGAAAACCCAGTTACAGAGCTACCTGCAGAATCTGCAAACCTCCGTTGAGCTGGTGGTATTCCTGGACGACAGCAATAAGTCAGCGGAAATGGAGTCTTTGGCAAACGACATTGCCAGTCTGTCTGACAAGGTATCTGTCGCCAGGGCAGATAACAGCAGTGAGCGCAAACCCTCCATGCTGGTGCGCTCAGCGGCAACGGGCAGTGAGATACGCTTTGCCGGATTGCCCATGGGGCATGAGTTCACCTCTCTGGTTCTGGCGCTGCTGCACAGCGGTGGCCATCCGATCAAGGTTGATGATGGAGTGGCAGGGCAGGTAAAAGCGCTGGATGGTAACTATCGTTTTGAAACTTACGTCTCCCTGAGCTGCCAGAACTGTCCGGATGTGGTGCAGGCGCTGAACATCATGTCGGTCCTGAACCCGAACATCACCAATGTGATGATCGATGGTGCCCTATTCCCGAAAGAGGTGGACGAACGAAAAATCATGGCGGTCCCTTCGGTTTACCTCAACGGTGAACTGTTTGCCCAAGGACGTATATCTCTGCAGGAAATCCTGAACAAACTGGATACCGGCGCAGCCGAGCGTCAGGCAGAAGCCATCGCTGAAAAGGCACCCTTTGATGTGCTGGTGGTCGGCGGTGGCCCGGCCGGTGCCTCTGCGGCAATCTACAGTGCCCGTAAAGGCATCCGTACCGGTATTGTGGCTGATCGTTTCGGTGGCCAAGTGATGGATACCGTCGGCATTGAGAACTTTATTTCGGTCAAGGCAACGGAAGGCCCTAAACTGTCGGCGAGCCTGGAAGAGCATGTCCGCGACTATGACGTGGATATCATGACTCAGCAGCGTGCCAGCCGGATTGTTGCGGCAGAACAGGTGGGTGACCTGATCCGGGTTGAGCTGGAAAGCGGCGCAACCCTGAAGAGTCGCTCACTGGTTATCGCAACCGGAGCCCGCTGGAGAGAGATGAACGTTCCCGGTGAGCAGGAATATCGTGGTAAAGGTGTCGCTTATTGTCCACACTGTGATGGCCCGCTGTTCAAGGGTAAAAAAGTGGCAGTGATTGGTGGCGGTAATTCCGGTATTGAAGCAGCAATCGATCTGGCAGGCATTGTTGAGCATGTGACTGTCCTGGAATTCGACAACAAGCTCAGAGCAGATGAAGTACTCCAGCGCAAGGCCCGCTCCATGGGCAATATCGATATCATTACCGAAGCGCTGACCACAGAAGTGCTGGGCAATGGTGAGAAGGTGACCGGACTGCGCTACACCGACCGGGCAACGGATAAGAGTAAAACCGTTGAGTTGTCTGGTATCTTTGTCCAGATCGGCCTGGTACCTAACGCCGAGTTCCTGAAAGGAACTATGGAGTTAACCCCACGAGGTGAGATTATCGTCGGTGCCCAGGGTGAAACTTCCCTACCCGGTGTGTTTGCTGCCGGTGATGTAACGACCGCACCTTACAAACAGATCATTATTGCCATGGGCAGTGGCGCTACTGCTGCGCTGGGTGCCTTTGATTATCTGATCCGTACGCCAGAGCCCCGGCAACAGAAAGCGGCTTGAGTTGTCGGTACTTTGATTAGGTGACATAGATTAGGTGACATAAAACTTTAGTTTTTGACCAAACAGGCCTCGGTAACAATACTCCACGTGTGGTATAACCGGGGTCTTTTTTATGCACCGCAGAAAATTCGGAAAATCCAGGGTTAACAATATTCATGTCGACGACAAAGAAACAACCATATTTTGGTAAGTTAACCTCGTTTCCCACTGTTATGTGTTTCAAGGCTTTTTCACATCGCCAAACTGTTGAGCGGCCTTGTCGAAGGAATATACCCCGGCAAATTCTTCATTCATTTTCTCGATGATATTTCTGGATTTGCAAACGATCAGGGCATCAGTGAAACCGGCTTCTTTTCCTTTGACGGCTTTGGCTTTTTTGTAGGTATTGAGAGCTTTCCATACAACCGGCCCGTTTTCAAAAACAATGGACGGTTCATGGAATAAGTGCAAGATTGTTTTCACTATCTCTTTTTTTTTCAGCTGATACTTTCGGCCTGCTAAAGTCCAGACGGTTTCAACAAGGACGGCATCCGAAACAAGAACACGCCAACTCCCCTTGATAAGCCTTGATGCCTTTTTGCTCTGCAGCGCATCATCACTGAGCAAATACCTTAATAAAACGTTGGTATCAATGGCGATCATTGCAACCCACTCTGCAAAGATTCGTCATCAGAAATGTTTACCTGCGGCTTTATATGACTCAAAATCCCCTCAGCAGCCCCCTTTATCTTCTTGATGATTGTTATCTGTCCATCTGCGACAAAGCATTCAACCTCATCGCCGGGCTGAATGCCCAGTTCTTCACACTGACTGGCGGGTAGCGTGATCTGTCGCTTTGAACTCAGGATTGGCATCGTCCACCTCTTTACTTATATTGAATTGTAAAGATAGTAGCTGACTTTACTTTATGCAAAAAGAAAAGCATGGGTGGTTCAGATGTGTTTCAGGGAGGTTTCATGGTGATCATGCAGAAGTTCAGGCCATCAATCCTTACCTCGTTCCCACGCAGAGCGAGGAAAGGTTGGGAATCAGTACTTATATACACGACTTGAGCCCACCTTGCATATCCTCCACAATAGCGACTGACGTCTTAAGCCAGGCGTTTGTGCCAGCGGAACATCTCTGCATACCCGCACCCCTACTTGCAAGATTATCCTGCCGTTTACCGCGCTGTCTGAAATGCGTGCTGGCACCGTCGAAAGCATCGGTGCTTGCCAAGTATGAGCAGGTGAAAACCATGAACCTGCCCACCGATGGCAAGGAGAAAATGCTGCTGTCAGCCACTCGCACGCCGGAGAATCCGCAGGGGCTGACTTTCTTCAACACCTCGCAACAATGGATAATTTAAATACTGAAACGTTTCTATCTACCTGTTTGGCTCCCGCGCCAGGGGCGATGCACGGGAACGGTCGGATATTGACCTCGCCATTGCCTGCCCGAATGCCTCTGAACAGGAGTGGCAACAGGTGCTGGCCATTATAGAACAGGCCGATACGTTATTGCCCATCGACTGTGTGCGTTTGGATACCGAAGCACCACAGAGTACACTGCGAAAAGCCATCGACACGGATAAAAAGGTACTCGATGAGCGTTGATCTGAAACTGGATGCCCTCGGCAAAGCGTTGCAGCGTTTTCACGAATCCCTGCAATACGACGAAAACCAGCCATTGGTGATGGACGCTTCGATCCAGCGCTTCGAGTTCTGTATTGAACTGAGCTGGAAAACCCTGAAAGCGACACTGGATCAGGAAGGTATCAACGCCAACACACCCAGGGAGTGCCTGCAACAGGCTTACGCAGCTTACTGGTTTGATGACGAAGCGGCGTGGCTCAGTATGCTGAAAGATCGCAACCTCACGTCCGACACCTATAAAAAAGACCTGGCATTGGCGATTTACCGTCGCCTGCCCGGCCACTATCAGGCGATGCACGGCCTTTATACATTTCTGGCCGGTTGTTTGGATAGCCAGTAAAGAGCAGTCACCATGGACAGTACACAGGAACGCGTTTTCCAGAACGACATCATCGCCTGGGAGGCTGTCCGAGAATAGCGTCCGAAGCGAGGATG
>NZ_JAHHPO010001073.1 GCF_024606365.1 Endozoicomonas sp. ONNA2 | reverse complement strand
ACCAATTTATCGCAACCGCAGCAGGGCAGTCTATTCTCGGACAGCCTCCTGGAGCGGCAAAGGGCAAGCGAGATCGGGAGCACGTTTATGAAATATCCGGGCTAGCTCCCCGGTAATTGATCAACAAAGATAATCCCTAGCGTCTGGCTTGAGCTGGCGCCGCTGCCATTCAGTGTTGCTATGCTGTCTAACTCATAAACACGGCCGATGTATTTGGCAATGTCAAATCCGGGGGGAGGAAGGGTATTAGAAATATACCTGAGTTCAACACGCTGACATATTCCACCGGCATGGTTACACCCGCCCGGATGCACAATGGCTGACAGAGGTTCATGATTCCCGGAGAGGGCATTACGGAAGTGGACAGGATTGTCTTCCAGGTAGGATAATTGGCTTTCCAACTCACTCAAGGCAACCTGATATACCTCAACGGTTCGCTGTTCATTACCGACAGTTACCTCTTCCAACAGCGCTGTTTCCATCACCATAAGGCCGGCAAACGTCATAACCATCATGACAATCATAACGGTTAATAAAAAAGAACCCGTCTGCTTGCGTGAGCAGCTTTCCATAATGACAACCCGTATTATCTAGTCTTCAGATGGTGCTATCGACTGATCGTTCTGCTACATAATAATCATCAGGCTTTTTCATCAGTGACATTCCAGAATTACCACGCCCATCTCAAGACGAACTCACTCAACCGGGGATGAACGTATCTGATTCACGGCGGGGAATATACGGACTGAATCAACATCAACAAAAGCACTACCTCTGAAATATCACATCACCGCCAGTGGCTCTTCGGTGTCCGTACTCCACGACTGTCCAAAGTCATATTACCATCTGCGGCCTGCAAACCCTGAGATACGGCGGTTAACTGCACGCAGCGCTCCAGGGGGTCTGAGCCACATGGACCTGCCTGTATCCGGTAATTGCCACTTTCAGACTCTACAGGGCTTGTGGTGTCAAATCCCAAATCAGCCAGATTAGCCGTGTATCTCAACATCTCGGTGTAGTACCGTTCCTGCTGTTGCATGACGTTCATCAGCATGGCAGCACCTTCACCTCTTCTTGATTCGGTGGCATATTGATGATAACTGGGCATCATGATGGATGCCAAAATACCAATAATGGACACCACAATCATCAGTTCAATCAAGCTGAAACCTTTATTAACCTTATTCATCGGTTTTCTCCGGAACTGTCGGATAACGGGTATGGAGCCAATGCTTCTTAAACAATAAAAAGGGCCCGTCTGCTTTTTTTTTTGAGAAAATTACATTCCTGTATTGTTCAGACGGATGGCTGTGCTGTAAATGTACCTTGGCGTCTGATCATCCAGCGTCAAGTTCCCACTATTGAGCAGGTTGTAGGTTCTGGACCTTTTATCAAAAAGACGTGATTGCTCTCCAGCACTGACCAACACACCAAACCGTATACCCATAACCTGTTTCCAGTCTGCCACCCCTGAGGCGGTGACATACTGGTTAATGTATGTGTCCCCCGCCGGGGCAATCCCATAAAGTGCCTGCAACCGCTCGACACCCTGAACCAGTGCCCGGGCATGCCCCCGCGGATTTCCCGTTAATGGATCATAACCACGGCAAAACAAAGTATTGATGTTATTGTTGGCATGGTCCCGGGCGACAAAATAAACATCGGCTGTCAAGGCACCCGGGACAACGGTTGCTCCCGTACAGTCCTGAAGCTGACCATTGTCACGATTCGGCACCGGCTCATATTGAATGGCAACCCGATCGCTGTTGGTACCACCACCGTCAATGGTGCAAACCGACCCCCCTTCACATCTGCCCAGGTAGAAAGGTTGAGTTGGATCTTCTCCGATCTTGGATCTGAAGCCGGCTCTGCGAAACTCGGTACTCATGATATACAGACTATGACGTCCATTTTCCTGAGCTGTGGCAATAAACTCATTCACCCCGGCGGAGCGACTATTATTCACCATTAACTGTAAAGCACTGCCTGCGATAATCAGCCCCAAAACAAAGGCCAACATCATTTCTACAATGCTGAACCCCTGTTGATGATTCCTTATCCTCACTGGCATTATTCAATTCCTGTTGTACCTTAGTTCAACCTGCTGACGATCCGCCAGAACACCTTTTTCCGATCCCCTTGCGCCCCAGGAAACCAGGATTGTGACTTTATCCGTCGGCCCGCAGGAACCATCACACTGAATGTCCATTTTCGGTTCGATCATGGTATTTGCACTGCTACACATCAAACCATACAAATCAAACGACGCCATTAGATCAGCAGTACATGTCGCACCAGTACAATTGGGAGGAAAACCCTGGCAGAAGGAACCCAAATTAGCGGTGGCTGATGACTCTCTAACATAAGTTGGCAGCCCGTTTGAGTTTAACCTCATTAACTCAGCAGTGGCATTGGCCATCCATACGGCCTGAGAACGCTGAATCGCGTCATGATTTGCTCGAATGGCCTGACTTTGCATACCGGTAACCGCCATTACCCCCCCGGCAAAAATCAGCACGCCAATCATGACTTCAACAAGACCCATACCTTTTTGCCGCAAAGGCCCAAAATGCCATCCTGCCTTATGAGCAGCAGCCAGCGAAAGTAAACCCGGTTGAGTAGTTATGGGTCTGACAGAATTGGTCATAAACACTGCACACCCTCCCGCTTGCGAATCAACCCTGTTCCTGAAATATTCACCACTTGCTGCAACGTTGGTCTTTTTGGCACCGAACACACAGTGAAGGAACCCTGATGGAATGTGCTGCCCCTGGGTCTGAAACTGAGCACCTGAGCATTGCTGTGCCAAAGAATTTCAACCGGACTACTGATCGGGTTATACACCCGAATAATCTCTTCACCCCGGTCGACATAGTCGTTGCCATTGTGGTTAACAAAAACAATCCAGCCATCTGCCCAGTTCATCCCGGGCTGACACCCACCGCCAGTTGTGGAGCGACAGACGGTGACGGTTGCAGCACGCTTGATCGCTTCACTTCTGGCCAGAACGGCACTGGCGTAGAGTCGCTGATTTGCGTACTCAAGCTTGAACTTTTCAGCAATCTGCCCAAAGGGGACCACCAGATTGACCATAATGGCGATCAGGACAACGGTGATCATCATCTCTACCAGCGTGAAGCCACCGTTGTCTTTGTACGTTGATTGGAACAATAACAAACCCACATACTTCCCTGTCGATAACACCTTTCTTTAAATCTAGGTGGGTGAGTTAAACAGACGGTCAGAAGTCGATAGACGGTGCAAAATAAGGATAAAAACGGGAAGTTGTCAGAATTCGTGTTTTATTTCCAGCACGCTTCCGGGGTCAGTACGCCCAAATGATCCACAGTAAACTGTGTACAACCTGAATCCGATGCCTGAACACCGCTGCCCAGCGCAGTGGCTGTCAGGATAAATGAAACGGTGTCGGCCTCAACGCTCAGGGTGTAATAACCCTCAGGAGAGCGACTGCCACCGATCGAATCCATAGAATCTGTATAGCTATGGTTAACGGAGTACCAGCGCTCCTGGGCAGCCACAGCCGCAGTCAGGGCGGCCCAGGCATCGCTGCGTCGAACCTCATACATATATTGGCTATAGGTGGGATAGACGATACCGGCCAGAAGACCAATTATGGCGACAACGATGATCAGCTCGGGTAATGAAAACCCTTTTTCATGACTATTTATCACGGGCTTGTCTGTATTCATATCAATCAATCCATGGAATGCTGAAAATCTGCCACCAGCTCTGCCGTCCTTCCGAGCTGAAACTGTAATCAAGGTTTGTTGCAGTAATACTGCCACCAGCGCCCTGGGTCACCGCCGTCAGTTTTCCTTGTTCCCCTTGATGGACCACCGGTGAAGAGGCATAACCAATCCCCATACTTTGCTTATTCAGTGAACGCTCAAGCTCCAGACTTTCCACCGGTGCACGACCCAGAAGGGCATCAGGTGATGCGGTGCCGGTCAAATAATGAACGGCATAAAGTGAGCTTGTACCATCAATGGAACAACTGTCCGCAGGTGGACGGTACTCAGTAAACAGGATTTGGGAGAAAAGCCTGGCGGCCTTGTTGACACTTCGCCCGGATGGGTCAGAGCCATCAAAACTGAGCGGTAACTTCCATCCCCCCTGCTCAGCGACCACCGCCTGTAAGGTGCCAAAACTGCTGATGGTTTGGGAGCCTGCCGTAAATGGCGTGTAGGAGGAGCCTGACGTCTGTCGGACATCACCATTGGTGAATACCGCCACATCCCCCACATTCACCAGGTCACTGTGGCTGACGGATGCATAGGTAAACTGCCTTGAACTGTTCAACGGTTCCTGAACACCATAGAAATAGTTGGCTGCGGTACTGCGATTGTCACCATTGCTCAGCAGCCGGCCTGTTCCGGAGTAAACCCAGAAGCTGTTGTCATCAGTCACCGTCATGGGGGGAGCCATTATCGGCTGTCCGGCATCCATAAACACACTCAGGCTGGAGTTCTCCAGCGCCGTTGTCAGCCTGAGCCTCATCAGCTTACCCGTCAAACTGACACCGCCGGTCTCAACCGTGCCGAAGTAAACGGCATCATCCTGGTAATCCCGGTCCCAGTCTTCAGCCACCATATCCCCTGCATAAGCGCTGGCATAGGCGCTCACCAGGGGATCAAAACCGGCAACAAAATCCTTATTCGCCAAATCATAGACAAAGACCCGCAGATTCTGGTCCGACGTTCCCTGCTCCAGGGCTGATCTCAGGGCAGTCCCGCTGCTGCCTGCTGGCCCGGAGCCAAACACCAGGTACCATTCGTTTTGTACCGGGTCGCTCCAATCGGTCTCACCGTTAACATCCGTACCGGCTGCCCGTCTTTTAACCAGCGTCGGTCGTGAGGTTGTAAAACCCAGGTCAGCATGGGTAATTTCCGCCAGCAACTGTGGTGGCTGCTCGGGATCAGTAATATCCAGCACCACCCAGGCAGAGCGCATGGTGCGGCTTTCGCTATCGATGGTGACATCAATATCTCCCCCACCCAGCCTCATACCCACCACCAGCACCGTTCCCCAGCCACCGGGGTGAGTACTGTCATCCGGGAAGATATTGGCATCAAAGACCAGTGGTTCCGAATCCATGTAATAGACATGGGGGTAATCGGTCTCCGTGAGCCAGCGAAGGTGGGGTAACAGGTTCATGGGCGCATAACTCCAGAGTTCAGCACCCAGCGGATGCTGCACCTCACCATTACCGGTTGTCAGCTCATAGCGGTAGGAACTCTCTTCCCAGAACCCGCCATTAAAGGCATGGATCAGACCGTCGTTGGCCCCGACGTAGAGCACATGTCGCCGGTTAAGATATTGGCTGCGAAAAGTTCGATAGCTGCTGTCATTGTAATGGGCGTCATAACGGCTATCGGGTGCGGCCACCAGCCGGGGGGTTGAGTGGACGATATCCCCAAGGCGCCAGACTTCATCAATGCCATCTTCATCAAAGTCGATGGTGCGGGAACGGGTCCCGGCCTGCTCTTGTCCCCGGACATAGTTAACGACAGTAGCCACTTTACTGGCAGCGATGCCCAGGAATCCCTCCTTGCCGGTAAAGGTTGCGGGTATAAAAGGCAGCTGCTCACCATCATCCAACTGCTGATTATTATTGATATCCAGCCAGGTCAGCATATGTCGGCCACCGGAGGCGAGCGCGGCATAGGTTCTCTGGTTGGTCAGGTCACTCAATAAGGCCAGTTGTTCCCGGGCGTCCCAGATGGTATCCAACGAAGCCAGTGATTTCAGCGGGCCATCGGCTACTTTGGTGACACCAAAGTCGTCAGAGGTATAGCGCTGGACCATTGTCTGGCCTGCATTGGGATCAAAAAACAGTTCCACGATTTTATCCGAGCTATAGTCGTCCAGTTGGGCATTCCCGTTGCCGTCTTCCCGGATATGGCCTTTGCTATCGATAAACAGGGAATAAAGAAAACCGCCCCAGGTCACCGACTTGCCATTGATATCAAGGCTTGGCTGAAACAGTGCCTGATAGATCGCACCGGTACCTGTGGAGCTATTGGCAAACAGCGCCGCATTCGTTGCCGACGAGACCCGACTGGAAATATCTTCAAGTACCTGTCCTAACTGAGTGGCCAGCAGGGCTGGATTTCTGGCGAAAAAATAGTTATCAGGCAAGCCATCCGGGCCAAGGGCTCCGGTTACATTATTTCTGTTGTCCCACTCGCGGTGATCGCCGTTATCCGGACTGCCATCCCCATCAGCATCATGATTGGGGCTGCCATCCCCATCAAGATCGATGAAACCACCGTATTTCGCTGCTAAAAACAGTGGCTTTGGCAAGACCCCGGCAGCTGTGCCAGAAGCAGTGAAATCTTCACGTTTAAAATTGGTTGTTCCCTTGTAGGCGTAATCAGTTTGCAGGCCATCACGCCCCTGACTCCCGGTTACTGTGTAAGAGAAACGCATATTCAGCCCAGCAAACACGCCATCGACCTGCACGGCAACCCGGACTTGATTGGCGTTAAAACCGGTTGTCTTCAGAGTGCTGTCTGCTGTCTGATTGCATTGATCCCCAACACAGAACTTGATTCTGGAAGAGGCATCATAGTCATAGTCATTCCCCCAGAGCGAATCCTCCCAGGTAAGCAGCAGAGCTCCCTGGGTCACTTGCCCGGCACCATCGAGTATCAGCTCCTCAACCACCACGTCGGTTAACGTACAGTCACTGCCATTACCGGAAAAATTACCGCCGCCACTGCCAAAATTTGAACTGGTCTGGCAAACCGGTTGAAAGGTGAATGTCTTGCCATCCACATTCAGCGTAAAGCTTGGCATGGTTTCGGCCAGCTCTATGGCATAGGTTTTCACTGTCTGGGAACCGTCAAAATCAGTGCGCAGGTCGTTGGTATTGCCATAATAAGCCAGTCCTGCTGCCTGATACCCACCTTCCAGCTGGGGAATTTCCGGACACAGGCCAACAGCGTTGGAAAGTCCTGGCAGGTATTTAGAAGTGCATTGTCTTTTACTTCCGGTGCCGCCAACCAGATAGTAACCGGCAAAATTCCCGCCATACTCATGGTTGCCCACTTCATCCGTTTTGCTATTAACGGAGCTGGTTCCAGACATTCCGGGCAGGTCAGAACTACTGGATAGCTGATCAGTATCGAAAGAGTTCAGGCCTGTGGATAACACAATAATGGAGCAGTTGGCACAGGCACTCTGCGATGACATGGGGTTGGCCCAGTTTTCCCTGGATAAGTCACTGACAAAAGCACGGTCATTCGTGGTATCAAAACTACTGGTAGCCGATGAATTTCCGGCAAAATAGCGCAGTGCCTCTAAATAAAGTTCAGCCAGCGGATTGCCCCACATGCTGCAGTGCTTTGAGGAATACGTGCTTCTGCTGCCTTTAAAGTCTGAAACAGAAATGCCCCAGGTATTGCAGTCCGTATATCTGTTTTGAGAGAAACTGTACTTCGCCAGCCTGAACTGATTGATGTTATGAATAATGCCTTTAACAGGGTTGAAGCGGCCGGTAGCCAAGTCTATCTCATCATCAGCACTCTGAGTGTTGCCAGCAATTTTGCTGATATTTTTCCGCAGAACGCCACCGGAAATATTTTTATCATAAGAGCCGCTGATCAAACCAAAGCGGATATCCCCTGACTCACCATACTGCTGAAGCAAGCCGACGGGTTTACTCTTGCCTGTGCTGTACAGCTTACAGCGATCCGTATTAACAGCGTCTTTATCTGTGACACAAGCCTCAACATAAACGTCATTCGTTGTTAATCTGTGCGAGGTAGCAGGACTGTTAACTCTACCCCACTGACACTGTCTTTCTTCAGTTGAAGCCCACCGCGGCCAGGCTTCCCTGGCAACCCTGACTTCAGGGGTGCCATTTTCAGAACCGGCAACATTGCAAAGACTGATCTCACTGTTGCTATAGGGCGTAAAATTTTCTGTTGGAATACCAGAAACACTGCTTCTGTACACCTTGACAAATGCGTGTACATCCCTGGGGATATAAGCCCGTTCCAATATGGTTTGATTGTCGGTATCCGTTGATCGCTTGCCACCAAAAAGCACCGTTCTGAGGATATCCATCCGTGCCATGGTGGCCCAGTTCAGAAAGTTACCACTCCAGGGAGCCTGAGAGGTGGTGCAAAAATGCCCGTTATCACCCGTGCCTTGCGCTACGGGTGAATAGCGCCCGGAAGCGTATTGATAGCACCAGTTACTGTCGAAATACCCGAGGTAATCAAAACTGTCCACATAGCTGGTATCCAGTCGTCCATCCGCATCCAGGTCGGTATAATCGCTGTACGCTTTTTTAAACAGTTCATGGTCAACGGACATCACCAGCATAACCAGTGGTTCCGAGGTGTTACTGATCATTGGAGGCGTGGCTGCATAATCACTGGAAACCGCTTCAGCATTGACCCTCAAAGAAAAAAACAGCAGTGCGAACAACATGACCTGCCGGAGAGTAAAACTATTTGAGGTATATCGATCCATGATCACCTCCACTTCCCTATTAACATTTCACCACCAACTCAAAATCAGCTGCTTTTTTTATACGACGATTGAAGCATTACCCGCGAATCTACCGAACCGCCAGTTGCCAGAGCGGTAATCCGATAGAACCGGGCCCAGTCACCGGAGTTGGCCGGGTCTGGTAAAGGCCCGGAAGCTTCCCTGGCGATATAACAGCGAAATTCAATAATGTATTTGGCCCGGGCCGCTATACCGCTGATGGCAACCTCGGTTACCCTGTGTCGACCACTGTCACTCCACACGGTGCCTGTTAACCATGGCTCGGAAACACCCGGGTCACAGCTGCCAATATCGTCAATATCGCTGCCGGCAAAACAGTACCCATTGTCACAATTCACGCCAAAGCCGGATAAGGCCGGTTCATTGTCGACAATAAAATTTTCCGCTTCCTTTAACGCCGCCTCTGCCGCATAAAATGCCATCTGCTGATTCTGAAAATTACCACTCATCTTCTCTTCAAGCGTGGCCATTTTTACGGCGGTCAAACCAGCAACCGTAATAACCAGCAACATCACCAGGCTGACCAGTAATATACTGCCTCTTTCACCTGGTTCAGGATTCAATAAACGGCTTTTCCAGAAAGACTCACTACCTTGTCTGATTCTTGCGGTATTCAAAAAAATCCCCATCACAGCCCCCGGTTCCTTAGCTTAATGGTTCTCATAAAGCTCCGGCGAACATAGAGGTCATCAGGCAGCACTCGCTGGCCTGCAAAGAAATAAGCCTGAGCTTTTGGAGCCACTTCAGTGAAACTGCGTACCAGCAGTTCAAGCTTGACCGTAATAACTCGCTGCCACTCATCGCTGTAGGGTGTTATTTCGCCGACGGTTATATACCGATTGGCAACACCGTCATTATCACTGTCCAGCCCGTAGCGAATGCTCAACCCTTCAATGCCTTCAACCAGCGCTTCGGTATTGATGCTGTTGCCACTGGCGTATTCACCCGCCAGTTTCCGGTACAGTGTCGGTACGTTATTACTTTCCCTGAGATAGAAGGCATAAGACTGCAAGGGTACCAGTCGTGATCCCTGGTGGTTTATATTGCCGGAACCGACCGTACTGTCATGACAACTGAAGTTACCCTGTAACTGGCTGGTACAGTTGTAAAGGCTGCCACTACCTGCTGCCGGATGGGTAACCACACTGTTGGTTGTTGCCGCCCCTGCCCGGAAAATGGAAACCTGTTGACAATCGGATGAAATCAGCGCCAGAAGATCACCTTCATCATGGCTTTGGCTTTGTGCAAGTGAGGCCGCCGCAATGCCAGTATTGTGGCTACTGACCGTAGTGGACTGGTTGCTATCCACACTGTGGATAATAATGGCTTCAGAGATAGCATTGCTGTCCAACTGTTGCCTGACACTGCTACCGGTTGGAATGCCCAGAACCCCTTTATCAAAATGCATCATCCACTGGCGATTTTCGTTTTCGGAATAGAGTAAATTGGCCAGCTTTGCCTGGGCAGGACAGCCGGTATACGCCGCAGTACTGATACTTTGCCCCAGAATATCCAGGGCCAGCCGGGCATTTTCCTGAACTCGCGCCAGTTCATCCTGCAATGCCCACGACCGGCTGGATGCCAACACCAGGTGGCCAACCCCGGTAAAAAGGACCAACCCAAGGGCCAGGGCAATCATCATTTCAACCAGAGAGAATCCTTTCTCAATCCGTTTCATAGTATCCCTCGCAATACCACATCACTCACGGGAACCCTGTTGCCCATATCCGCAAAGCTGAGGCGAATGACATAAGTTCGAACACCATCGCTGTCCTGATAGGTAATTGAACCCTTGCTTCCCGGAATCTGGCAGGTCAGCTGAAACTTCCATTGCAAAATATCGTAGGCCGCCATCTCCTGAGGGCTGCAGC
This sequence comes from Endozoicomonas sp. ONNA2, assembly GCF_024606365.1. Taxonomy (GTDB): domain Bacteria; phylum Pseudomonadota; class Gammaproteobacteria; order Pseudomonadales; family Endozoicomonadaceae; genus Endozoicomonas. The sequence goes on along the minus strand of NZ_JAHHPO010001073.1, from coordinate 6,721 downwards.
TTCCAGCTTCACAATTATTGGGGTAGCTGCTGTTAATGCATTGGCTGTATTCAAGCTCATTCAAACCCACCTGATAACGGGTACCGCTTCTGGCCAGACTGCTATTAGCCTGAATACGGTCCAGCATATCCAAAGCTAAAAAGGTAGCCTGTGACTGCACGTAAGCTGACTGGTTATACTGCAGGCTGCTGCTATGCACCCCTGCCATGCCAAGAATGCCAATGGTGATCACCAGAAGGCTGATCAAAACTTCAACCAACCCTACGCCCCGACTTTTTTTCTGGGGGCTTTTGTCACCACCATGAACATCCTTCAACTGCATGCTGCCCGTTCCTCCGTTCGCAGACGTCCTGACATGCTGATGATAATCGCCTTGGCATCGCTGTTACTGTCCTGGTCACAAACCTGAAAAGTACCGGCTTGATTGGTCTGCCCACGGCTATTGAAGCGAAGGCTGTAACCACGATTCCACTGGATTGAGATAAGCTCTGACTGCCCTGTAACACGGCGAAGCAGCCGGTCATTGTCGTTCAATAGGCCATCAGCACTTGCATCCGTAAATATAAGCCAGCCATGATGCCAGCCAGCGTTACTTTCATCACAGGTCAGGTCATCCAGGGTACTGCACAATGAAACGGTCCGTTGTCGCTTGACCGCCTCAGACCGGGCCAGCATCAAACTGCCGTACAGTTCATCTGCCACATTATCGATCCGGTTGTTGACGATAAGGGTTTTCATACCGGGAGCAGACGCTGCGACCAAAATAGCCGCAACAGAGAGGGAAACCAGCAACTCAACCAGAGAAACACCCATGGCTTTCGAAGGGCTAAACCTGCGGCGGGGAAGATAACCAGACCAAAAATAGTAATTGCCCTCACAGGCTGTATGAGGGCAGGCAGCATGATGTGCTGAAAAACAATGACCAACCTTGTACTTCATTGCCCAATCCCTGGCATTCAGTCTCACTCAGTACTTTGCGCTGATCATTCACCAAAAGTGATCACTCACACCGGATCAGCAAGCTTTCAGGCGATAAAAATCCGCATCTGTTACTCAATTATTAAACCTGCGAATCCAGAGTGGTTACATTTAACCTATTAACGGCTATTTTCTTTGACCAATGGTTAAAGCCCAATGGCACTGACTTAAGAGTGAAAGCTTTGCCATACGCAGGCTTTAAGGCACCCTGCGATTTGAACCACAAAGCACACAAAGGAAAAGAAAAGCTCTTCTTAGTGCTCTTTGCCGTGAAAAATATGTTGTATGAATATATGGTTCGCAGCAAGCTGCCTCCTTATGAGGTCTATAAGCTGCATAAGAAAGTGATGGATGTGGTGTGTGGCGGTGGGCAGGGCCTGAATACCGAGGCATCAAGGCCGCTGTGGCGATCCATGGCGGATGGCAGCGGTGGCAGTATGCTGCTGGTTCGTTCTTCACAACCACCATTGGGCAAGGTGACCCGGATTAATGAGCAGACGCTCAGCCTGAAACAGGGGCAGCTGTGTAAGTTTAACTGCCGTCTGAATCTGTCGGCCCGGGTCTGGGTGGACCATCCCCTGAAAGCAAGGGGAGTTAAAAAAGTGGAGAGGTCCCTCGGCCCTGAGGAGGTGCAGCCCTGGTTCAGGCAGCTGCTGTCCGGGAGCGGGATGGCGCTGCAGAATGCGGCTATTGTCAGCCAGAGTCGTGTGTCGCTGAAGCGGAATCACTTTATTAATGCTGCGGATATTTTGTTTATTGCCCGAATAGTTGATCCGGCGTTGGCTGAAGTGGCTTATCAGCGGGGTATCGGGCGGAAGAAGGCGTTTGGTTTTGGGCTTTTGCTTTAGAGGATCGCTGCCCGCTCCCCGCTTCCCGCCGCCCGTAAAAGCTTTACTCCCGTGGTACTTGCTTTTTCGGGTAGCGGGCAGCGGGAGGCGGGCGGCGCTCAAATATGAAGAAATCCACGTTATATGATTTTGTTGATGGAATTTTTGAGCAAGGCGGTTTGCTGTCAGAGTTGTACGCTATGGAGTACCGGGAGCAGCAGCACCAGTATGCGCTGGATGTTTGCCGGTGGCTTCAGCTGGAACAACCGGCAGTGGCCATGCTGGAAGGTGAAACCGGTATTGGCAAGAGCCTGGCCTACTAATTGTTACCTCTGGCGGTTCACCTGTCACAGACTGGCCAGCGGGCGCTGATCTCTACCTATACGGTGCATCTGATTCATCAGCTGAATGATGATAAGGAAAAGGTTCGGGCCATGCTTGATCATCTTCAGCTTCGCCCCGTGGCCATTGCTAACCGGCTGGGACGGGCTCAGTATATTTCTGCCAGTCGGCTGTTGGCCCTGGCAGAAACCACAGACAATGCCGCCACGAAAAAGCAACTGCTGGCGCTGCATAGGCAAGTCCAGAACCAGTATGGCCCCCATGTGTATGTGAAGTACTGGTCGGAAAATACGGCGGGTTTCAACCTGGGCGATACCGAGTCTGCCATTGCCCTCACTGAACATTGCTCAACCGATGATGCCCACTGGTATCGTGCCGACTGTGAAGCGGCCAGCCATGCCGATATCGTTTTGACCAGTCATACATGCTCGATGCTTTACTCACGAGGGGTTAATGTTTTTAAGCATGCGCTACCCGCCTCCCGCCTCCCGCTTCCCGAAAAGGCAAAAGCACAAGCGGGCGGGGCTTTTACGGGCAGCGGGCAGCGTAAAATTCACCTACTTGATTGCCGATGAAGCCGACCGAATGCCGGAAGCCGCAGAAAGCATTGTACAGCTGCGCAGTTCTCCACGACGGATTTCGTCTATTCTGCAGGAGATGTATGAACAGGCAGGGTGGAAAGGTATCGACACCAAAAAGGCCTGTCAGTCCCTGCTCGGTTTGCAGCGGGTGCTGGATGAGACCGGTAACCTGTTTGCCGATACCCGCTGCATTCTCTCAAAAGAGCTGCCGGCCCATGCCAGCCTCCGTTATATCAGCGCCATCAAAGATGTGATGAATAATCTGAAGCCCCTGATTGGCAAGACGGGAGCAAACATACCCACCGGCAGTGAAGCGTCTGCCGACAAGATCAATGCGGTGAAAGGTTTTTACCAGTCTCTGAACAATGTGTTGAACGATAAAAAGCAGGCCAACTGTATTGCCTGGTCGCCGGTGAATCGTCAGGGCTCCATTGCCATTGATGAACCCTTTGCCGGGCTGGCCTTCAGCAGGTTTGTTCGGGGCTTTTCTTTAACCGGCGACCATAACCAGCCGCCGTTGTCGGTGATGCTTACCTCTGGCACCCTGGGGCTTTCCGGCAAGAGTGGGCTTGCCCGTTATACGCCCATGCGTTCTGCCCTGGGCCTGAAAGAGTCGGATGTGAAAATCTGGGGGCACTATGCACCGAAACACTATGGCGAGATCCGCTTTGTTCTGGCCGGTGAGGTTGCCAGGCCTTTTGCCGGTGAGCGAGCCAATAAACGTGCCGCAGGGATGGTTGAGGCGAGCGTGGAGGTTGAGGGCGCACAATACAATGAAGCCTGGCTGGACTATACCACCCGCATGTTGACCACAGCGGTTGATTCCGGCGAGACCCTCTGCCTTTGCCCCTCATTTAATGAAGTGGAGGAGCTGCAACACCGACTGCCTGAACGGCAGGATATCGGTTTTCATGGCCGTGGTACCAGGCTGGATAACCTGATCGAACAGCTGCAGCGAGGGGTTATCAAGGCGATTGTCACCCCTTCAGCCTGGGAGGGTGTCAGTATCCGGCAGAAGAACGGTCAGCAGTTGCTGAAAAATATTATGGTTACCCGGATTCCCCTCCAGCCACCCAATGCGGTGACGGAAAATACCTTTGCCGCCCGTTATCTGGAAAATGGCCGCAGTAAAGAGGATGCCCTCAGGTCGCTCTACAGCCGTGTCCGTGACCGGGCGTTGCGAAAGTTCCAGCAGGGGCTGGTTGGCCGGGGCATTCGCGCCAATAACGATGAGATTACCGCCTGGGTGGCCGACCCCAGAATCGGGCCGGACCGGCAGCATCGGCTTATGGGCATCATCCCTGAACGGTTTGTGGCCAGCTATCAGGGTGCCATCTGTTCAGTGCCGAAGGTGCCGTTATCCAGCGGTCAGTGACGCCGGAGATATTGGCATGGCTTTAATGAAACCCTTTGAGCTGGTGTTTGAGCTTGGTTCAAATATCAGCCTGCGAAGCAGTGCCATCCATCTGGACGGTCTGCTGTCCAATGTCTGTTTTCGGCATACGGGCAGCCCCGATAAGGCGTTGTCCATGCTGGATGAGTTGCTGCTGTTCGATCAGACCCATGGCATCTATCATGGCAGTGCCCTGGCGTTTGGGGTAACGCCGGAGCACTCCATTGTGGCCAGCTTCCGGCATTATGTGGGTACCATGCGCCATGGCAGAGAGTTGCGGGATGACATTATTGCACCCAACCAGATCAGTCGTGCCGGAAAAGAGCTGTATCGCAAAATCACCATTACCGGCGGGCCGGAAAAGCTGAGGTTGAATAAGCATCAGGCTTACTACTCGCCCTATGTCGTATTTCATGGGGTGGGGGATATTCCCCGTATTGACCGGCTGGTGCAGTTCCATTGTGCCCGGATTGGCGTCAATGCCAACTCCGGTGGCGGGACAGTCAGGTATACGGTGATCAGGGAGATTGATCAGGATTATTCCTGTGTTGATGGCCTTGGTCAGATTGCCCGGAATTTGCCGGTCTCTTGGTTTAAAGAAGGGTTTAAAGAAGGGTTAAAAGCGTCACCAAACTGAGGATTGATGTCCAGATGCCCTTCATACTCTGCCAGATTTCGTTGATTATGGCACTGGTCAAGCACCCGCATTTAGACCGGCTTAATCCTAATGTGTGCTGTAGACACTGAAATACCAGGTAACGACTTTCTGAGCGGTAACCATGCCAGCGCAATGCGGCCCAGGGCATGAGCAGCACTGTAAGCCAGCGAGAATTGGCTGTCTGCAGAAAGGCCACTGATGGCAGCATCCTTCAGTTTGATTTCAGCGGCACGAACCATGCCTGCAAATTCTTGTGCGTCTGGTGGTTCTGGCTTGAGCTTGTTTATTTTTACCAGGTTATCCAGTTCTTTCATTGTTTGTCACCTGTCGTTGGATCCGTGGCCAACCAGAGTTTGGGCTGCTCCATCACCCGGGTGATAAAACTCTGTTTGTCGTTTTTTCGCTGTTGAAACTCATCGGGGGTGAGCAGGGTAGGGTTAATGATTCGGCCCAGTTGCTGTTCTGCGGATTCGAGCCTTTCCATTATGTCACCATAACTCAGGTTGTGCCCTACCAGCATGACATCAATATCACTGCCTGAATGTTCTTCACCCTTTGCCACAGAGCCATAGATAAAGGCCAGTTCACACTGCCCGGGCAAAGGTTCCAAAGCGGTTTTGACGACACCCTGAAGACCAAAGGTTTTTCGGGTAATGGCTTTCAACTCTTCGAAAACAGGGTTGTCAGGATTCGCCTGATAGTGTTTTTGGTTTCCTTGTTGATAACTGTTTAGCAGACCGGCTTCGGTCATTTTCTTTATTTCACGTACCACAGCCCCTTTGCCGACACCGGCCGTACGAGCGACTTCGTTCAGGTAGAATGAGCAGTCGGGCTTGCCGTAAAACAGTGTCAGCAGCCGCTGCTGGGTTTTGGTAAACAATGCGGAGGCGATATCAGGCACAGGCGGTTATTCTTCGGTCAGTCTCATTATGGGTACTATAGGTCTCATTTTGAGACTTTCCAGGGTATTCCGAAAAAGAAGGGCAGCTGGTTATAGGGTTGTTCTGGATTCCATGCCATGTTTACAAAACCGAATTATATCGGCATAAAATCCGTGTATGTTGATGCTATCGACATATCACCTTTTAATGTCAGCATTCAGATACTGGTTTATGAAAGGACATGGAAGTTCGAGTCTTCACGCGGGCACCTCTTCACGCGGGCACCAATCCTCAGCAAAAAACAAGACTTTTCATTCTGGCTTGTTGGTATAAGCGGTATCTGATTTGCGTTATCTCTTGATCGCTCTATAATTGTATTACGGTGTAATACGGCGTTATACAATTATAAGGAGTGACAACCATGGCAATGATAGCGAAACCGGTAAGGTTTGAGGAAAAACAGCTGGAGCAGTTAAGCCAGCTGGCCCGGCAAGAGGATAGGGATGTGTCCTGGCTGATCCGGCGGGCAGTTCAGGAGATGCTTGATGCCCGTGACTGGCAGCTGAAGAAAACCGAAGCAACTATCGCAGCGGTTGAGGCCGGTGAGATGGAGACCATTCCCCATGATGAAGTGGTCAGGAGGCTGAAGGAAAGGGGTAGGCTGTCTTGATTGAATGGAGTTCAGCCGCGCTTGAACAGCTGGAAGCGCACTGCGAGTTTATAGACAATCATGTTGAGGGAATCGCGTCAGAGGATGTTGTGGTTGAGATTGTGGATACAATTGCCAGTCTGGAACGGTTTCCGAAAATGGGCCGGCGGATTAAAAACAATATCTATAAATTAACCGCAGTCTCTTCCAGGTACATCATTCACTACACCATTGGTAATACGGTAAGAATTGAAGGTATCTATCATTACCGGCAAAATCGCGACAGGCCTTAGTAACCTGAATTCAAGTCATAAATGCATAAAAACACGCTGGACAGCCAGTGGCAGAAGCTGATCAACAGCGCAGTAGATGAAGGACTGATTAATGAGAAATGGCACTTCCACGACCTGAA
>NZ_JAHHPO010001072.1 GCF_024606365.1 Endozoicomonas sp. ONNA2 | reverse complement strand
AGTTCGGGCGCAGGCCATTAGGGTCTGCGGTTGATAAGGAGGCATGTAATTGTGCAGAACACCAACGACGCCGCAGGCTGCAGCAATATCCCGTGCGGTTAGACCAGACGCATTGGGAATATCGGCGCGGGCACCATTGGCCAGCAGGATGTCACCGATATCTGGCCTGGCTGTTTCAAATGCGTAATGCAGTGGGGTATTGCCTGACCAGCCAGGCTTATTCGGATTGGCACCATTAGCCAGCAAGCTATTGACCATACTGTTGATTTTGCCAGGGACGAGGTAATGAATAGCCGTGAGAAGTGGAGTCTGACCCCACTGGTCAGGAATATCCGGATTAGCACCTCGTTGCAGTAAAGTGTTAATACCCTCAATGTTGCCTTTACGTAACGCCCAGAGCAGCGGAGTTCGGCCGTTACAGTCAAGGTCATTGATATTGGCACCTTTATCCAGTAGGCAATTCTGGATCTCGGTGATCGCTGTCGCGTTGCCAGAAAATAAGGCCAGATGCAGCGCAGTACAATCCCAAGTGCCATGAACGTTCAAGCAGGCTCTGCCCAGCAGCAACAGTACGGCCTGATAATTGCCCCGTTTTGCAGCTTGTAGCAAATGCGGAGTTTGCGACAAGCGGGAAGAGAGATTCGGATCCGCCCCGCGATCCAGCAGAGTCTTGATAATATCTTCCAGCCCGCCGAGGACGGCCCAATGTAGAGGGGGAACGCCATGCAGGCCGCGGATATTGGGGTCAATGCCCTGGTCCAGCAAATGGTTGACAGTAGCCAGGTCATTACCCTGAATTGCTGATGTCATCAACTGTGCTAACTCAGTCGTCGTTGCAGGCAACTGCCTGTTACCTGAGACAGGCACTACCGATTCTGAATGAACGACAAATGATGTGTGATCAGGCGGTGGGAGGGTAAATGCAGATGGGGGAGCGGAGCTTGCATTGGCTGCTATTTCCTCCGATTGATCATGCCATGTCCTGCCCCTTGAGAACATCGGTGCTTCTCCTTTCAAGGTATATAGAACACAAATCGCTTAATGAAAATAGTGCACAAGGCTCAGTGCGCAAGCCTTGATCAAGGTAGCTGATTAGACTCTGAATCTGCAATTGGTCATCTATCTGATGCATTCTTTACTTCACAGCGGCACAATAGTCGTAACCCGTATAGGCATAAACAAAACAGATCAGGTGCAATCATGGGCGAATCTTCCAATGCAGTGCTGGATCCACGAAGTGAAGAGACCAGGCTGAAAACACTGGCCAGCGATATTCTGGCTGAGGCCGCCAGACAGGGAGCAGATGCCTGTGAGGTGGGCATCAGTATGGATGCCGGCCTGTCGGCCAGCGTTCGTATGGGTGATGTAGAAACGGTTGAGTTTAACCGGGACCAGGGGTTGGGTATCACTATCTATCTGGGTAAACGAAAAGGGTCGGCCAGTACTTCTGACAGCAGCCAACAGGCCATCCGTGAAACGGTAAAAGCCGCCTGCGATATTGCCCGTTACGCTTCCGAAGACCCTTATGCGGGGCTGGCTGACTCCGTGTTAATGGCTGACGGTGAGGCGTTGCCCGATCTTGACCTGTATCACCCCTGGGGCATCGATGCCGGACAGGCGATTGATCTGGCTATGCAGTGTGAGGATGCCGGACGTTCCTTCAGTAATAAAATTGTCAATTCCGATGGTGCCAGTGTCTCCAGCCACCAGGGGTGTCGTGTCTATGGCAATAGCAATGGGTTTATTGGCAGCTATGTTTCCAGTCGTCACAGCCTGAGCGCGGTGTTGATTGCCATGCAGGGAGACGAAATGCAGCGGGATTACTGGTACACCGTTAACCGTAATGCCAACGAGCTGGAAAAAGCGATCGCTGTCGGTAAGAAAGCTGCACAGCGCACGGTTCGCCGATTGGGAGCCCGCAAGGTAGGTACTGCCGAAGTACCGGTACTGTTTGCACCGGAGGTGGCTTCAGGGCTTATTTCCCACTTTCTCGGGGCCATCAGTGGTGGCAGCCTTTATCGACAGGCCTCTTTCCTGTTGGATCACCTGGGCAAGCCCGTGTTCCCACAATGGATGCGTATACATGAGCAACCATTGCTGAAAAGCATGCTGGGATCCGCCAGCTTTGATAACGATGGGCTGGCGACCCGGGCCAAGGACTTTGTTACTGACGGTGTGCTCCAGCATTATATTCTTGGCACCTATTCTGCCCGCAAGCTGGGGATGGACAGTACCGCCAACGCCGGTGGCGTTAACAACCTGTTTGTGCAAAGCAATGCAGGCGATCTTGATGCGCTGCTGCAACAGATGGGAACCGGGCTGCTGGTGACCGAACTGATGGGCCAGGGGGTCAATACCGTAACCGGTGATTATTCCCGTGGTGCCGGCGGCTTCTGGGTAGACCATGGTGAAATTCAGTTCCCGGTGTCAGAAGTGACCATTGCTGGCAACCTGAAAGATATCTACCGCAATATTGTTGCTGTAGGCAGCGATGTTGACAGGCGTGGGAATATCCTGACCGGTTCAATTCTGATCAGTAGTATGAAGCTTGCCGGTGAGTGATTGTTAAAAGACAAAAGAAGGGAACCACAAAGGCACAAAGACACAAAGGTTTTTTTGGGCTTTTGTGGTTCAATGTTTAAAAGTCATTCTCGGACAGCCTCCCGGGGCATGGTTTGTAAGCGCTTTACTCTTACTAATCTTTTGCTCTTCTTTGTGTCTTTGTGCCTTTGTGGTTCAAAAACGCTAGCCATAGAAAACGGTTGCCAGCCCAAGGAATGAGAAGAACCCGACCACGTCGGAAATTGTGGTCAGGATAATACTGCCGGCAAGGGCCGGATCAATATTTAATGATTTCAGCAAAACCGGCAGCATGGCGCCGGTGATCACGGCAACGCTTAAGTTGATCACCATGGCGCAGGCGATCACCAGGGAAATAATCGGGTCATCAAACCAGAACCAGGCGATGGTGGCCACCAGGGTTGCCCATAACAACCCATTGAGAAAACCGGCAATCAGCTCCCGGCTTAGCAGCCATTTGAGGTTGGTCTTACTGATTTGTCCCAGTGCCATACCCCGGATCATCAGGGTCAGGGCCTGACTGCCGGCATTACCGCCCATGCCTGCGACAATCGGCATCAGTACCGCCAGGGCCACTACTTTATCAATGGTCTCCTGGAATAGACCAATAACCGAGGCGGCAATAAAGGCGGTAATCAGGTTGAAGCCCAGCCAGACAGCCCGGCGTCGTGCAGTTCGCAGCGGCGGGGCGAAGGTATCTTCATCGTCATCCAGACCGGCCATGCTCATCATGGAGTGTTCAGCCTCTTCCCGGATCACGTCGACAACATCATCGATGGTGATGCGTCCCAGTAGTTTGCCCTGGTCATTCACCACCGGGGCAGAGAGCAGATCCTGTCGTTCAAACAGCTGGGCTACCTGGGTATCTTGCATATTGGCAGGAATCGGGTCCAGGTCAGTTAACATCACCTGTCTGACAGTAGCGCCCGGTTCGGTGGTCAGGAGTATGGTCAGGGGCAGGCGGCCAATGTATTCATCCCGGCGATTGACCACCAGCAGGCTGTCCGTGGTATCGGGTATCCCTTCGTGACGGCGGAGGTAACGAAGGACGACATCGACGGTGTTATTGGGGCGCACCGTAATGGTGTCGGTGTTCATCAAGCCACCGGCGGAATCTTCCGGATAAGCCAGAACGGCCTCAACCCGCTGCCGGTCCTGACTGTTCATGGAGTCCAGCACCTGCCGGGTGATGGTACCGGGCAGTTGTTGCAGGAGGTCGGCAATGTCATCAACATCCTGACCTTCAGTAATGGCTTTCAGTTCGGCAATGTTCATCTGATCAAGGAAGAATTGGCGAACGTCTTCGCTCAATTCCTGCAGTACATCACCTTCCTGTTCACGGTCAATCAGCCGCCATAACAGGCTGCGTAATTTTGGTGGGGAAGACTCCAGCAAGTGTGCGGTATCAGCCGGGGGCAAGGTGTTCAACATGGTGCGCAATTCTGCAGAGACACCGTGTTCAAGAGCATCATTAAGTTTTTTCAGCTCGGCTTCACCGATGCTCAATTGCAGTTGCTGCGCCATTATTGTCTGCCTGAATGGTTTTTCGGGCATCCGGTCCGGTGCCGGATGATCAGGGAAAATGGTATCTATGGTAATACCAATTCCGTCTTCAAAACAGGGTATTGCGCAAGTCATTTCGGACGGCGGGGCAAGGCGGAATGATGGGTAATAGCAGGGCTACTTG
>NZ_JAHHPO010001071.1 GCF_024606365.1 Endozoicomonas sp. ONNA2 | reverse complement strand
GAAATCAGGTGATGGTTCTGACGTTGATTCTCTATCGTCTCCAGATGACCAGGGAGCTGAAACCAGTTCAACGTCATCTGCGCGGCGGGCCTCCTCTGCTGGTTCTCAGACGGATCCTGATAACTTGATGCCTGAAGGGACTTGGAAAAGTTCGGTTGGGGATGAAGATAAGAAATCAGGTGAGGGTTCTGACACTACTTCTCCTGCGATTCCAGTTGACCAGGGAACTGAAACCAGTTCGGAAGCATACGGGGCGTCCAGTACAGGCGGTCAGACCACATTGGTTACTGAGTCAATCAGGCCGATGCATAAAGAGATTGAAGCCGGGCAGAGTGAAGTTGGGGGTAAAGCTGGGGAGTCAGATGATGGTTTGCGCCCTGTTACTCCTCTTTCCTCTCCAGTAGACACAGAAACTGGAACCAGCCCAACACCCGTAGCGAAAGGAGAAGACGACAAAAACAGTCCACCCCGACAGTTCGCTGATGACTCAACCCATGCGAAAACCGAGACCACCAGTCGTGGAAGCAGTCAGATTTCCAAGGAAGTTGATGTCTCAACCAAACCGATTCCTGAGAGTGCTGAAGACAACAAAGGTCCATTCAGGAATGAAGCTGAGAAGTCAGGTGTTACTCCTCCTGCATCGCAAGTTGACACTGGGACTGGCGCTGGTCCAACGCCCCAGGCACAAGGGGAGGGCGATAAAAACAGTCCACCCCGGCCGTTTACTGATGCCGCAACCAATGCTGTGTCCGGCACCACCAATCGTACAACCAGTCCGACCCGACAGGATATTAATGCTTCAATAAGTACGATTCCTGAGGGGGCTGAAGACAACAATAGCCCGATGCCAGTAGCGTTAGAAGTGAGCGGTGGCAGCACAACAAAACCGGTATTGTCGGAGCTGACTGCATTCAGAAATAAGAACCCATGGGTTACTGATGACTCAACCAGCCTGATACCAAAGGTAATAACCGATTCTGGAGACAGTGCCACCCTTGGCCTTGAACAAAGCAATGGTCTAACTCCAAAAACGTTAGAGGTACCTGATAATAACAGTCCACTCCGAGAGTTTGCTGATACTTCAATCAATGCTGTGCCCGAGACCACCAATCGTGTAACCGGTACGATCCGACAGGTTACTGATGACTCACCCAGTCAGACGCCTGAAGAGATTGGAGAGAGAAAAAGTCCGGTTGGGGCTGAAGCTGGGAAATCAGGTGATGAGTCGCGTTCTGTTACTCCTCCTTCCCCTGCAGTTGACACAAGGGTTGAAACCAGTGCGAAGCCTGCAGCTTCAGGGATGACCGCTACCGATAGTCAGACCTCGGCTACTGATGACTCACCCAGTCAGACGCCTGAAGAGATTGGAGTCAGACAAAGTCCGGTTGGGGGTGAAGCCGGGGAATCAGTCAATGGGCCGCGGCCTATTACTCCGCCTTCCTCTCCAGTTGACACAGGAACTGGCCCGAAAGGGGAAGGCGATAATAACAGTCCACAGCGACAGTTTTCTGATGCCTCAACCAATACGAAAGCCGAGACCGCCAATCAGGCAACCAGTCCGATTCCTGACACGACTGAAGACGGCAATGGTCTAAAGTCAGAAACGCCAGAGTTGACCGTTAGTAACAGTCCACT
>NZ_JAHHPO010001070.1 GCF_024606365.1 Endozoicomonas sp. ONNA2 | reverse complement strand
CTGCGCGGCAACTGCTCCTGCGTTGCTCTGGCTTATGCATCCATGCAATCGTGCTCCATTGCAGTTTTGTCACATAGCTACGTCACATAGCTACGGCTATACTGGCTAAGTTGCGCCTTGCATAGTAACTGTCCACTTAGCCAGATACATTCGTTTCCATTTGGTCAACTACTCAAGTATTCACACCTTGACCCATGAAGTGAGGAAATAACCAGAGGGCTGACCAACAATAGCCATGTGCGTAAAAAACAATTGCTGATAGAATGCCCTGACACGTTAAATAACAAGGCAAGAGGTCGATGGAAGCCACTAATCTCACCCCGGCTCCAGTATGGAGAAGAGCTGCGGCCATGTTGTACGATTCTCTGTTAATTCTGGCCCTGCTATTTATGGCTGGTTTTGTTAATTTGTTCATCCAGATCGGGATTTTTGGAGATGAGCAGCTCAAAGCGATGACTGAAGCGGGTTATCAGACCGGAGGCCCCTTATTCTACGCCGCCCTGCTGATCATCACTTACGGATTCTTTGGCTTTTTCTGGACCCGGTCAGGACAAACCCTCGGCATGCAGGCCTGGAGAATAAAAATAGTCACCAGTGACAATCATTTGATCAGCCCATGGCAAAGTGTTATCCGTTTTCTGATTGCCATTCCTGCGCTGTCGCTTGGGGGTATCGGGCTTCTCTGGGCACTGGTTGATCACAAGCGGCGAAGCTGGCAGGATCTGGCATCGTTATCCAGAGTCATTCTTCTGAATAAACCGACAAATAAAACCTGACCACAAGCACCTGCTCCTCCAGTGCAGTTTCATAACCGGGCGACACTCATCCATTTGATTGTTGCCTATAAACGTTCAGGCAGCCCGCCTTAACATCAGCGCCCCGACCAGCAGGCAGATGATGATTGGGATTATTACCGATAATACCGGCGGAAACCCGAATACCAAGCTCGATGGTCCCATCAGGTTCTGAACGATCATAAATACAATGCCGGTGATTACCCCGGAGAAGATCCGCAATCCCATACTGACCGAACGCAAGGGACCAAAGACAAAAGAGATCCCCACAATAACCAGGGAGAGTATGGATAACGGCTGAAGCAGTTTGGTCCACAACGCCAAATCATATTCTCCGGCATCCAGCCCCTGTGCTGCAAGGTACTGCGTATAGGTGAGCAGGCCGGAGATTGGCAATGCTTCAGGCTTGACCACCACGACTTTCAGCAGCGTTGTGGTCAGGCTGGTATCCCAGGGTTCAACCAGACTCTGCTCAGTCATAAACTGGTCACCCTTGCGGCGTATGGTCGTGACCTTCTCCAGCAGCCAGTGATCACCCTGATAGATTCCCCTTTTGGCAAACGAGCTTTCCAGAAGCTCCATATCATCATCAAAAACATAACGACTCACACCGTAAAGCACACCGTTTGGCTCGACGGCATTGAAATACATAATTTCACGGCCTTCACGGTGCCAGAAGCCTTCGCCGGTATACGTACCATCAGCAGAGCGGGCTATCGCCTTTCTGGTCTCGCCAACCTGCTCTGCCATGGGGGCAAGATATTCTCCCAGTACCAATCCGGTAACCATCATGACCAGAGCGGGCTTCATTACTGCCCACAAAATACGCCATAATGAAATACCAGCGGCCCTCATCACCACCAGCTCACTGTTGGAGGCCATGGAACCAAGACCCACAAGGCAGCCGACCAGGGCCGAAACGGGAATCAGCTCGTACAGTTTTTTGGGAATCATCAACAGGGTATAAATCAGCACATCGAGGGACCGATAGTTGCCTCTGACATCATCCAACTGTCCCAGGAAGGAAAACAACGCCTCCAGACAAACCAGTATCAGCAGGACAATAACCGTTGCCCCCAGAACATTTCTGGATATGTAACGATCCAGCTTATGCATTTCCAGCCCTCCGGCGTGCCAGCCAGAGTTTGCCCGGCTCAACAAGGTACAACAGCAAGGCAATCAGCAAGAAAATCAGATGAATAGGCCACAAGCCAATATCCGTCGGCAGTCGTCCATCCTCAAGCGCACCACGGCCACTCATCAGCAAAGCCAGATACAGCAGATACAGTAATATTCCGGGCAACAGCTTCACATAACGCCCCTGTCTGGGATTAACCCGGGCAAGGGGCAATGCCATCAGCACCACGATGGGGATTGACAGTGGCAGAGAGATTCGCCATTGCAGCTCAGCACGATGGCCCGGTGTGTCGGACTCCAGGAGTGTCGCCGTGGGCAGGGCTTGCTCCTTGCTGATCTCTTTTCCGGAGCGGCGCTCGTCCATACGCAGACCGTAATGTTCAAAGGCAATTTCCCGCAGGGGCAAGGCGCCTGGTGTCAGATCATAGCGGTAGCCATCATCCAATATCAGAAAGCGTTGTCCACCCTCTTCTGCATTGAATTCAATGCTTGCCTTTTGTGCCAGAAGCAAAGTCATTACACCGATGTTATTGCTATTCCCATTGCGGTTAGCGATAAATACCTTGTTCATCTGCTGACGGTCATCGGTCAACGCCTCTGCGTAGGTCACGCGCTGCCAGCCAAACTTCTGAAAGCGACCGGAAACCAGGGTATCAAACTCAGTCAGGGAGTCCTGCTCGGCAAAAATGTTGTCAACTTTCTGTATCCCCAGGGGGGCAACCACCAGGCTTAACAGCGCAACCAACAGCATAACCCCAACCGCAGGAACCATCGTCATGCCCAGTAGTTGATGACGACTCAGACCACAGGCGCTGAGCACCGTCATTTCGTTATCAACATACAGCCTGCCATAGGCGAGAATAATGGCCAGGAAAAGTCCCAGGGGCAGTATCATGACCAGAAACTCCGGGATCCGGTAACCCATGATGGCAAAGAGGAAGTCTGCTTTCAGCGTTCCGGTGGCGGCCTGTGCCAGATAGTTGACAAAGCGTCCACTCATGATAATTAGCAAGACGACAGATGTCACAGCTGACATAACCTGCAGCATCTGTCTGGAAAGATAACGAAATATGATTAAAGGCATGCCTTGGTGGAATTCATAAATTCAAAACGAACAATGGTTGAATTGGCTCAACCGTATTATTATCCATAAAATCCGCTAACTTGTCCCTCGGAGAGACCATGGAATTTGTTGTTAAGAGCGGCACCGCAGAAAAACAGAAAACTGCTTGCCTTGTTATTGGCGTCCACAAGAAAACGCTTCCTCCCTCTGCGACAGCCATCGACTCGTTAACCGGTGGAT
>NZ_JAHHPO010001069.1 GCF_024606365.1 Endozoicomonas sp. ONNA2 | reverse complement strand
GGACAACAACCCGCTGGTCAACGCCCCCCACACCATGGCAGACCTGGCGGAAGATGAGTGGCTGCGGCCCTACAGCAGGGAGGTCGCGGCATTTCCGTCACCGGCCAGTCTCAAGTCGAAATACTGGCCCGGGGCCAATCGCATCGACAACGTTTTTGGGGACCGCAATTTTATCTGTTCATGCCCCGGCATTGATCCTTATCAGTCAGTGGAAGTAAGTGGAGATGAGGTATGTCTGAAACGTCTGTTGACAGCCTGAAGAGAACCCCGTTATATGCCCTTCATGTGGCCAGGGGTGCAAAAATGGTGCCTTTTGCCGGTTATGAAATGCCGGTACAGTACCCAATCGGTGTCAAAAACGAGCACACCCATACCCGCAGTAAAGTCGGCGTTTTTGATGTCTCCCACATGGGGCAGTTGACACTGTCCGGTGAAGGGGCTGACTGTTTCCTGGAGTCCCTGGTACCGGTTGATATTGCAGGCCTTGCCATTGGCAGGCAGCGCTATGCCCTGCTGACCAATGTGGTCGGCGGTATTCTTGATGACCTGATGGTCACCCGCTATGACGATTGCCTTCATCTGGTGGTCAATGCGGCGTGCAAGGCGCAGGATATTCAGCATATCCGGTCCAGACTGCCGGAAGGTGTCAAACTGGAAGTGCTCGATCATCGGGCGCTCATTGCCATTCAGGGACCTATGGCTGCAGAGGTTATGGCAAGGGTTGTTCCAGAGGTGACTGACATGGTCTTTATGGACGCCCGCCAGTTGTCCATTAATGGCACGCCCTGTTTTATCAGTCGTTCCGGGTACACCGGGGAAGATGGCTTCGAAATCTCTATCCCGGAAAAACAGGCAGAACACATCACCCGGCTGCTACTCGACCAACCGGAGGTTGAATTGATTGGTCTCGGTGCCAGAGACTCCCTCCGTCTGGAATCGGGCCTTTGTCTCTACGGCCATGATATGGATGCCAATACCACCCCCATTGAAGCGAATCTGATATGGGCCATCAGTAAAAATCGTCGTCATGATGGTGAGCGTGCAGGCGGATTCCCCGGCGCTGAAAAAATTCTGCAACAGATTGAGACCGGAC
>NZ_JAHHPO010001068.1 GCF_024606365.1 Endozoicomonas sp. ONNA2 | reverse complement strand
AAGTGTGGATTGTTCTGCGGTGACTGCCTGGTCGCAATAAAAGTTTTGCTGACAATGGTCCTGATAAACTCATGGATAAGATCGGTAACTTCTGAATACCCGTTTGATTTCATGGATGCCATGTAAGATGGCAGAAGATGATAATGTCGTTGTTGAATTAGCCATTGCGAGACCCCCTTATTTTTTCCCGCCAGAGCGTTAGCACCTTGTTCAGCGATCAACAAGGGTAATCCTTCTTTCTGGCAGCTTAAGTCAATGTTGTTCAGGAATTCATGAAAGCTGTCGCCCATTTTGAATAACATGTGAAGCAAACCCAGTTTTTCATAAGTGAGGCTTTGGGTCAGCTTTTTCAGAAGCTGCATTCCCATGTCTTTATTCATAATCTTGCTGGCCAGTGCCTGCTCGAGAGTAATCAGCCACTGGTGGAAAATCTTGCCATCTTTCATACGTCGTCTTTTAGCGACGGAATCATGCAAAGAGTTATTGAGTTGTGTAACGTCATCTTGTGAGATTATATCCGGTACAAATGCCAGCAATGCCAGCGGGGCCAGTCGCAATTGCTGTCCACCCTTGATGTTGGGGGCACCCAGTATATGCTGTATTTTCGGGGTGCTTTGAACCAGGCGGGCAAGCCCACTGATCAGAAAGGGCACATTTTTTTTATTGCCATGTTCCATGATGGCCTCGACAAAACGACCCAATATTTCACTACCCATTATTTGTCTGGATGATTTGCAAGCGGCAATGACCAGCAAAAGTCGATGCACTTTTGCTTTGATATCTGGCTTGTCTTCATTTCGTGGTATAGCAGCAAAATTTCTTTCCAGGGCGGTCACTGCATCGAGTAATACCCGTGAATATTCCGGGGTCATGTTCACAATGTTGGCCCTGAGTGGCGCCAGATAAAGGGCCAGTTTTTTTTTGCTTTCCAGCAAGATAAACCCGTTGAGATCACTGAGCTGATTGAGACTTTCAAACTGCAAGGCAACATTTGCAGGTGACTTCAATCTATTTGCCAGGGCATCAATATAACGGCAATAATCGATGGAGCCCGGTTGTTTCGACAAATAAGCCAGCTCTTTGGCAATATGCCAAATGCTATCTGAAACGGTGGTATGCAGGACAGATACAATATACGACGTTACTTCAGCAATATCAGCTTCCCGTGAAAAATCGGAACAGGCTGCATATAGATACAGCAATCTTCTTGTACAGATTTCGAAATCTATAGTATCAATGTCTGATAAATTACCTTTCTCATTAATGCTTGACTGAAATTTTTTTTCAATACTGTCATATTCACTCAATAGCTGTCTGGAAAGTTCGTTGTTTTCCGATTCAAGGATTTGCCGGATCTCCAACAGTGCACCATTGATCGATACATCGAGGTTTAATGCTGTTAACTGTTCATTAATTTCATTGGTCTCATCTGCCAGGGAAGGGGTATCAGGAAGACGTTGAAACAGGCTCTTTGCCTCCTCGAATCGAATGGATAAAGGAATCTCCACAAGGGACCAGCATAACGCTGAAAATGGTTGTCCATGCTTTTTTTCAGCAGCCAACATAACCCGGAGTTTTTCAGCCCAGGTTAAATTATCTGTTGCGGATAATTTTTCTGCCATATTCAAAGGACCAACAT
>NZ_JAHHPO010001067.1 GCF_024606365.1 Endozoicomonas sp. ONNA2 | reverse complement strand
GTATTGGCTCGATCACTTACGGCTTCGTACCGGCTGACTTTATCGCTCAGTACGCTGGCCCGGATAACCCGTTGGCGATTCCATTCGCAGCGATCATTGGTGTACCATTGTATATTCGAGCTGAAGCAGTGATTCCTCTAGCAGCAGCTCTGGCGGCCAAAGGCATGGGAATGGGTGCCCTGATGGCCCTGATTATCGGAAGTGCTGGTGCGAGTCTAACTGAGGTGATTCTGCTGAAAAGCCTGTTCCGTAACCCGATGATTGTTGCCTTCCTGGTGGTGATCTTTGCCATGGCCATCGCCGCAGGTTTTTCTGAATCTTCTCCGCTGGCATGTATTCAAGAATTACACCTATGATAAAGCTGACGATCAGGAACAGGATGGTCAATTCACCGGCCAGAAACGCAAAGGTTCCGAAGGTGCTGACCACGTTCATGGCCATGTCTGCGCCAATGCTCTCTGTTAGTGCGGGCTGTATTGCTGAACCGATTGCATCGGTTATTTGCTGCTGCATGTTCATGTCAATATTTCCGGAAATTTAGAAACATAAAGTCAAAGATAATCCTCCCCGACCACTCCGTCTTATCTGTTCATCGGTCACTACTGATGCCTTCGGTGATCGGGGTCCAAATCTGTTAATGGGCGCATATTAGAATCATCGAAAAACAAATGCAATTAATATTCTAGAAATATAGAAATGTTTTTCTTCCAAACATTTTCTTATCCCTTACTGCTATTGATTTACTGAATTCTTTTACTTCATTTGTCGCAGTTTTATAGGTTCTTCTCAGTTACTTGACTTACGTACGTCATCGCTACATCAGCGTGGACGCTATACGCCGTGCGATTGCCATTGTTGCTGATGGCGTGCTGCATGCCCGCAATCCAGCTATTTGGGGGCGGGGTACCACCGCTTGTGCTTCTGATACCAAGCACTTTGGCGATTGGTATCAGAACCTCACCACGCAATAGTACGTACGCTACGGAGGTCGTGGCATCATGATTTACTGGCATGTCGATCGCAGTTCGCTGTGCATCCACTCGTAGCTTAAGTCACCTTCGTCGTCGGAAGTTGCATCAGTACTTGCCGTAACATTCGTGATCGCAGTTTCAGGGATTATGATCCCGCTGCGGCACTTGATAGCCCGGATTTTCAGTTGTGTAACTTGAGTGCTTAAGTGTTTTTCCATTCGGGTGCAGATGCAACAGAACCTTGCAGCTGGGAAAATATTGATGTATCGTAAATCGTGATTTAACGATTAAGGTGTAAGTGGGTAGCGTAATGACACAATGCCTGCAAAGTCTCGCTGATTTTCAGTTTAACGAGTCGGAAGAGAAGGAGTTGGCTGTTTATGCCAAAGCCATTGGGCATCCGGCACGGGTAAGGCTGCTACGGATACTGGTGGGGCGTGTGTGTCTGGGTTTTGACCTGGTCGGGCAGCTTGGTCTTGCTCAGTCCACGGTGTCAGAACATCTTCGGATCCTGCGGGAAGCCGGTTTGGTGCATGCCGAAGTAAAGCACCCCAAAACCTGCTTTAGCCTTCGCCCGGAAGCTATCCAACGGGTTCAGCAGTTACTGGCTGATATTGACAGCGTTTAATCCGTTTCAGGCAATACGAAATGGTCTGCCTCGTTCCCATGTTCAACGTGGGAACAAGATAGAAAGGATGTTAATTTTTTTGTGTTTGATATCGTTTTTCGACGATTGCCGATATTTTGCAGAGGTTCAAATCATGGGTATTTTTGAACGTTATTTAAGTGTCTGGGTGGCTCTGGCCATGGTGGCCGGGCTGGTTGGTGGAACACTGTTTCCATCACTCTTTACCACCCTGGGAAGCTGGGAGTACGCCAGCATTAATTTTGTCATTGCAGTGCTGATCTGGTTGATGATTTATCCGATGATGATGCAGATCGACTTTACCGCGGTAAAAAACATCCATCGCCGTCCAAAAGGTCTGATTGTCACGCTGGTCATCAACTGGTTAATTAAGCCATTTACCATGGCGCTTCTGGCAATCCTGTTTATTCGCTATTTGTTCGGCAGTTTTACCGGTCTTATTTCACCAGAGCCTGGTGACGAATACATTGCCGGAATGATCCTGTTGGGTGTGGCGCCCTGTACCGCTATGGTCTTTGTCTGGAGCCAGCTGACCCGTGGTGATGCCAATTACACACTGGTTCAGGTGGCGGTTAATGATCTGGTGATGGTGGTGGCTTTTGCACCGATCGCTGCGTTTCTGCTGGGAGTTACCGATGTGATCGTACCCTGGAGTACGCTGTTTATTTCTGTCGTATTATTTATTGTCATTCCGTTACTGGCAGGGCTGATAACCCGAAAAGTTCTGCACTCTGAACAGGCGTTACAGGCTTTTGG
>NZ_JAHHPO010001066.1 GCF_024606365.1 Endozoicomonas sp. ONNA2 | reverse complement strand
AGAGCGGCAAAGGACAAGCGAGGTCGGGAGCATGTTTATGAAATATCCGGGTTAGCGGGCCTGAAAGATTTTTTTCACACAACTACTGGATTCATTTCCTGTTGGAGATATAGGGTATCAGCCGTAATCCCCCCAACAAACCCCCCAACAACCCCGCAGGGAAAAGCCACGGTAGCAGCCCCGACAACAAATGCATCCCTGATACCCCCGGAAGCAGCCCCGAAAACCCCGGCAGAAGCTGCGACAGCAAGCCCGCCAACCGCGACAGTAGCGCCGACAGTAGCGCCGGCAGCAGCCCCGGCAGCAGTCCCGATATTTCTGGAAGCCCCGGTAGCAGCTGCGACAGCCCCGGCAACAGCCCCGGCAGTAATCAAGACGGTCGCACCAGCAATCATGATACCCCCGGCAACAGCCCCGTCAGTAGCCCCGACATTAGCCCATAAAGCAGCCCCAATGACAGCACCCGCGACAATAAACGCGGGGACGAACTTCACAATAGTTCGGCCAGCAAGTTTACTCGTTTTTTCCAAAAAAATGACCACACGCTCCTGCAATGGAATATTTTTTATCTCTTTTATCTTGTTATCAGTTAATTGATTTCTACAGACAGGGCATTTTTTTTGGTTGGAACTTTCCACCCATTTCCGCATGCATGATTTACCAAAAGCATGTCCGCATGTTAGCTTGATGCTTTTGTATTTTGTTGAGTCACAACATATTGAGTCATAACATATTGCACATTCAAGACCCTTAGCACTATTCATATCAAAACCGAACCATAAAAGGATTTTCAATAGAACATTGGATAATAATATTTGGTTTTGGTCCCCGGGGGATCCACTTCCAGAAGTTCCGTACATTGACATCCTCCCACAGCTAAAGCAGTGGGATTCCTCCAGCGAGACGGCTATGCCCAGCCGCAAGAATGTTCTTTGCTGCATTTAAATCACGCAGGTGTTCAGCTTCGCACTCTGAACAAGACCATTGCCTGGGCGGCCCCCCTATTCGCAAACCTGCTCTACCTTTCGGACTGCTGGACGGAATAGTGCCACAGCACGAGCAAGTTTGGGTGGAGGGGGCCGCCCAGGTTAGATTCGTTGACGACCTCGAACACAACTGATTGCGCTATCGCTTTGTACTTCAGTTGGTCTTTAAGCGTTCCCCAGCCAGCATCCAAAACAGATTTAGCCATTTTGGTTTTTACCAGGAGGCTGTCCGAGAATAGCGCCCGA
>NZ_JAHHPO010001065.1 GCF_024606365.1 Endozoicomonas sp. ONNA2 | reverse complement strand
GCTATTCTCCTCAGAATCAGCAATTTTTAGCCTCAATTTCTCGCAATCCTCGCTATGGGCGCTATTCTCGGACAGCTTCCTGGTAAATTCAGTAACGAAACATCAGTAGCCTCTGATGTCTCAACTTATCATTTTGTTTTACCGTTTTTCAGGTCATTACCATGTCTATTTACCCCGCAAATTGCCCCTGTGGCTCCGGAAGCACATTCACCCAATGCTGTCAGCCTTATATTCAGGGGGAGTCAGCAGCCCCAACTGCCGAAACACTAATGCGCTCTCGTTATACCGCATACACACTGGGCAATATTCCCTATCTGGTTGCAACAACCCACCCCGGGCAGCAGGAAACCATAAAACAGCAAAAAATTTACCAGCAATCAACCGGTACCCTGTGGCAAAGGCTGGAGGTTGTTGATACGGAGGCAGGAAAGGCAGCGGATCAATCCGGCATGGTTGAATTCAAGGCCTGGTTCAAAGAGTCAGCCTTAAGTCCTGAAAAAGTCCATCATGAACGCTCTTCATTTACCAAACAGAAGGGCCGTTGGTATTTTGTCTACCCTGCAATGGCGCTGATCAAACCAGAGACAGTTGGCAGAAATGATCCCTGCCCATGCGGCAGTGGCAAGAAGTATAAAAAGTGCTGCGCATAATCAAACTGACGACATTTACTTTCTACCATAGGAAATTTACCAACTACCATAGGTAGTTACCGAAAATCAATAGACCGGAATCAAAGAAATCAACCTGAAAATATGGTACTTTCAGTTACCTTTAACAGGTTGCCAAGTACAAAATTAGCAGCCTCACAGGCAAATCCCCGGACTTTTCTTCAACGTCAAGCAAACAGGGGAACGGGCAACATGCTGCCCGGACATAACAGCCATGAACGGGCAATAAGGTACAAAGGTCATCAAAACTGTCTCCAGCCCTGATGGGCTACCGGGTTTGATGTCCCTGCCTGGTCCATGGCAATAAAAACTCAAATCAAGAGGACTGACAATGACCATTTTCAAGAAACTGGGACTTGCCATTCTGGGGGCCGGATTCGCTGTCACCGCCAGTGCCGCTACCAGCCAGCAGTTTGTCACCATCGGGACCGGTGGCGTTACCGGCGTTTACTACCCCACCGGTGGTGCTATATGCCGTCTGGTGAATAAAGAACGCAAATCGCATGGCATCCGTTGCTCAGTAGAAAGTACCGGTGGTTCTATTTATAACCTGAACACCATCCGTGCCGGTGAACTCGATATGGGTATTGTCCAGTCGGACTGGCAGTTCCACGCCTACCGGGGTACCAGTGCCTTTGAACAGCAAGGGGCCAACAAAGATCTGCGGGCGATTTTCTCGGTGCACCCGGAAGCCTTTACCATTCTGGCCAGAAAAGATGCCGGCATCAGCAAGTTTGAAGACCTGAAAGGGAAACGCGTCAACATCGGCAATCCGGGCTCCGGTCAGCGTGGTACCATGGAACAGCTGATGAAACTGTACGGCTGGACACACGACAGCTTCTCCCTGGTTTCTGAGTTGAAAGCCGCCGAGCATGCCAAGGCACTGTGTGATAACAAGATAGACGCCTTTGTCTATACCGTTGGCCATCCATCCGGATCGTTCAAGGAAGCAACCACTTCCTGCGACACCGTACTGGTAACCGTTGCCGGTGACAAAGTGAATAAGCTGATCAAAGATAACCCATACTACCGCACTGCGACCATCCCCGGTGGCATGTACCAGGGCAACGAACGGGACGTTCAGACCTTCGGTGTGGCAGCAACCTTCGTCTCCTCCATCGCGGCCAGTGAAGAAGCGGTTTACCGGGTAACCAAAGCCGTATTTGAAGATCTGTCCACTTTCAAAAAACTGCACCAGGCCTTCAGCACCCTGAAGAAAGAAGAGATGGTGTCTGATGGCCTTAGCATCCCGCTCCATCAAGGCGCCAGGCGGTACTATCAGGAAGCTGGACTGCTCTGACACTGACTTAAGCTTAAAAGCCCCGTAAACAGGGACATTGATATAGGTTGATAGA
>NZ_JAHHPO010000093.1 GCF_024606365.1 Endozoicomonas sp. ONNA2 | reverse complement strand
CCTCAATTTTCTGTCGCCGCAGCAGGGCAGTCTATTCTCGGACAGCCTCCCGGGCGATTATGGGTTTTCCATTGGCTCAGCGAGGGGTTTCCACTTTATTCAAACTGATACAGGCCTGCAACCTGAAAAGGGCTAAAAAAGGTATTTCAGGCCCAGTCCGAGCAAAATAATGGCCAATATGATGCGCATGAAGGTATCCGATAGCTTCATACCGACCCGGGTTCCTGCATAGATGGCAGGGATAGAGCCAATCAACAGGCTGCCTAACAGCGCAAAATCAACATTCCCCAGCCAGATATGGCCAAAGCCTGCCAGTAACGTTAACGGTACAGCGTGAGCCAGGTCGCTACCCACAACCTTGACAGGTTTTAGCAACGGATAGAGCAGGACAATTGCTGCAGTTCCCAGAGCCCCAGCCCCCACCGAAGACAGCGTGACCAGCACTCCAAGGAAAAAACCGACAATAAATGTTAACGGTGTCTGATATTCAGGTGGAATCATTGAGACACCGCAGAGCTGTCTTTTTTTCAAAAAAGGACTCGTCAATAGCGACAGCGCAGTAAGGGTTAACATTATCCCAAGGCATAATGTAAGGATCGGACTATAATCAGCGCTTCTGTCAAAAAAAAACTTGAGTAGAACAATCGTCAGGGCTGTAGCAGGCAGACTGCCAGCACAGAGAGTTTTGACCAGTGTCCAGTCAATACTTTTTTGATGGTGATGGACAATGACCCCGGTTGACTTGGTAATGGCTGCATACATCAGATCCGTTCCGATAGCAATATGGGCCGGAAAGCCAAACATTAACAGCAGTGGTGTCATCAATGAACCACCGCCGATACCTGTCAGGCCAACCGCAAAGCCAACGCCGGCACCGGTGGTGATATATGTTAGAAAATCCATAAGTATCCTGAAATCTATGGTCTAAAGTTATAAATAGCCTAGGCAATGTATGAAAATATTGACTAAAAATTGATGATTGGCTGGTAACTATATTGACTGGCTTGTATTCTGGAAAAGAATTTAATTTCATCTTTTTATGCTTTATAGAACTAACGAATCCTGTTTAAATCTATTCATTTTTGTCAGCACAACCTGCCCGACCGGAGGCCATCAATGAAGCTGCAACAACTGCGCTATATCTGGGAGGTCGCCCACCACGATCTCAATGTGTCAGCTACAGCGCAGAGTCTATACACTTCTCAGCCTGGTATAAGTAAACAGATCCGGCTCCTGGAAGATGAACTGGGCGTTGAGGTTTTTGCCCGAAGTGGCAAGCATCTGACGCGTATTACCCCGGCCGGTGAGAAAATCATTGATACAGCCGGTGAAATCCTGAGAAAAGTCGAGTCGATCAAGCAGGTTGCCCAGGAATTCAGTGACGAGCGTAAGGGCAGTCTGTCCATTGCTACAACCCACACTCAGGCTCGTTACGCCTTGCCGGGGGTTATCCGGCAGTTTATTGGTCAGTATCCCGATGTTGCTCTTCATATGCATCAGGGAACGCCCATTCAAATTGCCGAAATGGCAGCAGACGGTTCTGTTGACTTTGCTATCGCAACGGAAGCACTGGATTTGTTCAATGACCTGGTGATGATGCCGTGTTATCGCTGGAACCGCTGTGTTCTTGTACCCGGGGATCATCCATTGACCCAGGTATCTGAATTGAGCCTGAAAGATATTGCCCGATATGCCCTGGTCACCTATGTTTTCGGGTTTACCGGTCGTTCCAAGTTGGATGAAGCCTTTATGAATGAAGGGTTGTCACCAAAAGTGGTGTTTACTGCCACTGATGCTGACGTGATCAAAACCTATGTGCGCCTGGGACTGGGGGTCGGGATCATTGCTAAAATGGCTTATGATCCTGAACTGGATTCAGACCTCATACCCCTCAATGCTGATCATCTGTTTGAGCCAAGTATTACCAAGATAGGGTTTCGTCGAGGTACTTTCCTGCGTGGCTTTATGTACGACTTTATTGAAGATTTTGCGCCTCACCTGACCAAAGATGTAGTTCGGGAAGCCATCCTTCGCCATAACAAGGCGGAAGTGGATGAACTCTTTTCACATGTTCAGCTACCTGACCAATAACCACGTTCAAGCGGCTTGGTTCAAGCCGCTTTTTCCAGTATTTCCTTTACCAGCTTGAAATAGATGGTGTAAATCACAGGCTCCTTGTCTTCTTCTTCGACAATAAAAAAAGGTGCCTTGTCTACCTGATACATCTCTGCCAGCAACATACCAGTACTGTTCGGGTCGCCGTCAATAGCAGTGACGAATTGATCAATTCGATGGATATGTCCTGAGTTCTCCAGTCTTTCCTGCACGTCCTGGCATTTTTTACAGAGGTTTCCATCGGTCATTACCTTTTTGATCATGGTGATTTTCATAATCCAGTCCTCCCGGGAGTTTGCTTTCATTTGCCGGTGGTTGAGCAATGTGGCAGTGCCTTTAATCAATAATAGAATCTACGCCTATATTAATAGACTTTTATGCTATATTCTTCACCCGCCGTCAGCCTGAAATAAGTCTAATCATTTTAAGAGAAAATAACCAATGTATGTCGTCTGTCTTGACCTTGAAGGTGTGTTGATCCCGGAAATCTGGATTGAGTTTGCCACCCATACCGGTATTGATGAACTCAGGGCAACGACGCGTGATATTCCCGATTACGACGAGCTGATGACCATGCGGTTATCCATGCTCGATAAATATAAACTCGGGTTGCATGATATCCAGGCAGTGATTTGCGAAATGGAGCCAATGGAAGGCGCTGTGAAATTTGTGAACTGGCTGCGCAGTGAATTCCAGTTAATTATCCTGTCGGATACTTTTTATGAGTTTGCCGATCCATTTATGGCTCTGCTGGGTCGTCCAACGCTGTTCTGCCATCGCCTGGAGGTGGCAGCATCTGGCAGGGTAACAGGCTACAAGTTAAGACAGAAAGATCCGAAACGAGCCGCGGTAAAAGCGCTGAAAAGCCTGAATTACCGGGTTCTTGCTGCGGGTGACTCCTACAATGATACTGCCATGCTCAGTGAAGCAGACGCGGGTTTTCTGTTCAAGGCACCGAATAACGTGATTGCCGAGTTTCCCCAATACCCCTCAATCACCAACTATGATGATTTGCGCACGGCCTTGCTTGCTGCACGAGGTTGAAGAATCTATAAATTTATGGAGTTTGCCTGTTCCGGTCAGTTAATGCATAAAATAACGCTATTAACAAAATCACTGTTTTTCTGGTTCTGGTTGCTCCCGGGATGCGCCAATGGACCCGGCATTTCTGAAGTGAATCCAGGTGACTTGCGGCAACCTTTGAATGTTGACGTTTATGATCAGGCTTACTGGCCAATTTATACCTGGGCACCGGAAAAATCAGTCACCGGAACCCTTAGAATTTATATTGAAGGGGATGGTCGAGCCTGGTTGAGGTCCAATCGTCCTTCAATGAACCCCACCCCGGTTAACAGGCTTGTGCATCATTTAATGATGCAGGATGAATCACCAGACCTTGCCTATATCGCCCAACCCTGCCAGTACGTGATGAATGATAACTGCAACTCAGAGGTATGGACTTTTAAACGTTACAGTCCGCAAGTTCTTGAAGCTATGAATGCGACTGTGGCATCTCTGAAAGAGAAAGGGCATTACGAAAAGCTGGAATTGGTCGGGTATTCTGGTGGTGGAGCGTTGGCCGTGTTGATTGCCGCCCACAGAAATGATGTCACAAGTGTTCGTACGGTAGCGGGTAACCTCTCTCCTGAGTTGTTAAACCGGCACCATGGTATCTCCGAAATGCCAGCGGCCCTGAATCCGCTGGCTTTCAGTGGGCAGTTATCGTCAATAGCACAAATTCACTTTTTTGGGGTCAGGGATTCGGTGGTTCCGGTGCAGGTCAGCGAGCATTATCTTGAAGCATTTGAGGATACTTCCTGCATAAATGTAGAGCGAGTCAATGCAGATCATCAATCGGGCTGGATTGAACAGTGGCCATTATTATTGGACAGGCCACTCAGCTGCGGTCTTTGAAGAGGAATGTTTCTATATATAAGTTTCCAACGTATTCATCAGGTTTCTTACTTTGGTAATGGACTCCTGATATTCTGATTCACAATCAGAGTCAGCAACAATTGCTCCTCCTCCCCAGCAATGTAATTCGCCGTCTTTTGCAAGAATTGTCCGTATGGTGATACTGGTATCCATATTGCCATCACAGCTGATATAACCAATGGAACCACAGTAAACCGTCCGGGCCACTGGTTCCAGCTCCCTGATGATCTCCATGGCTCGTATTTTGGGCGCTCCGGTGATCGATCCCCCCGGGAAAGTGCTTCTCAGCAGGTCAAATGCATCATGATCGCACCTGAGCTGACCCTTGACCGTGCTTACCAGGTGATGGACGTTGGCATAACTTTCCAGGGCAAATAACCGGGGCACGGTCACTGTACCTGTCTTACAGACTTTACCCAGATCATTTCTCAGCAGGTCAACAATCATCAGGTTTTCCGATTGATCCTTCTGGCTATGTTGTAACTCTTGCGCAAAGGCGCGGTCTTCTTCAGCAGAACGACCCCGGGGGCGGGTACCCTTGATTGGCTTCGTGGAAACATGACCGTTTTCCAGTCGGATAAACTGCTCCGGAGAGTGACTGAGAATGGCCAGGTCGGGGCGTAAAATAAAGGCCGAGTAGGGCGCTTTGGTGACTGTTCTGAGTTTTTTGAATGCCTCCCACGGGTTACCTCTATAGGGGGCGGTAAAGCGCTGGGTAAGGTTCACCTCATAGCAATCTCCCGCCGCAATATAGTCCTGGATTTGTTGAAATGCACACTGGTATTCAGCTGAAGTCTGTGTCGGGATAAATGTGTTGAGCAGTTTGAACGGTGAACGGTCTGGCTGCCTGCGCATCGGGTCAATGGTGTTGAGAATTTCAGTTTTCCATGCCGCTGATATATCGGGATGAAACACAAGACAGGCCCGTCGTTCCTTATGGTCAGAGATCAGGGCCCATTGATAGAGTCCGACGGACATAAGTGGCGTGGAAATATCGCGATGGGCTATCCGGTCTGGCTCAAGATGTTCACACAGTTCATATCCCCAGAAACCAACCATGCCACCAACAAACGGTAATCCGGGGTTGTCGACGCTGCTCATCTTACCAAGCCGGTTTGACAATTGCGCAAAGGGCTCTGCTTTAGACAAGGTTTCTGATTTATGTTGAATGAGGTCTTCAACAATCAAATGACCTTCTGAAGTGAAGGTAAAGTAAAGTTCAGGAGCTGCAGTCATGATGTCATAACGGCTGGAATGATTTTTATAGACTGCCTGATCTCCATCAAATACCGAACTATCCAGAAAACATGGATAAGGTAGATGGATAAAATGTTCAAAGTAGAGGCTGCTGTCTTCTTTATATTCCAGTTCCAGAATCGTTAGAGTTTTCATACAGGTGTCCGAACAAAACAGTCGGCATTTTAACGGGTGCCGAGTGTCATCGTCTACAACCTGTGGACCAGCCATCATGGGCTAAATATCATCAGATATTGCGATGGTTATAACTGCATAACTTCCCTGTCAACAGATTACACGTAAGGCGCACGATAGCTTCTCAACTCATAAAGTATCATCAAACCCTTGATGTAGTAGCAGTGAGTCAAAGGGGTGAGCATGTACACCTTACTAGACAGATAGAATCAGCATAGCCGATGGGGGAATTAGCTTATCTCTGAACCAGTACTGATTTTAGATGATGGTGCTCTCTGAGAAGCAGTAGTTGTTGGCGCTATAGTTGATGAAGGTAGCCAGGAAGGGTGTGTAGCACTTACTTCGACTTTCAGGGGGGGTGTTATGCTAAAGCCGGGTGGAAGGGTGAATGGTGCTGCTGACAGTTATACTTCTGCCCCTGTGGACATTGAGAGTCTGAGTATGTCCAAGTCCAGACAGGGTCGAAGTGGTATTTAATTGGTTACCGCCCTTGGCGCCCGTCAATACACCCCACACCCCTAAAGAAGTTACTTGCCATTGAAGCGTTGAGTTTACCTGGTTTCAATTCAGGTAGAAGCGCTAAGTAAAGTTCGGTATAAGTACCTCGAATTAAAAATCCCATGGTGTGTATAGGGCCCACAACATAGATAATGCTGCTGAACACACGCTTTATAACAAGCATCAAGAGCCAGAGATAACACCATGAATCAAAAGAATAATGCCTTGGAACGATTGATTGCTGAGCAGGGCATTGTCACCGCGCCCGGCGTTTACGATGGCATTTCGGCCCGCCTTGGTGAAGAAGCGGGTTTTTCAGCCCTGTACGCCAGTGGCGGTGCCATTGCCCGCAGTACCGGCGTGCCTGATATTGGCCTGCTTACACTGACGGAAGTGGTTGACCGGGTTCGCCAGATTGTCGCCGCCACCTCCCTGCCGGTCATTGCCGATGCGGACACCGGGTTTGGCAACGAGGTGAATGTCAAGCGCACCGTGGAGCTGTTTGCCAATGCGGGCGTTACCGCTTTTCATCTGGAAGACCAGGAGTTTCCCAAACGCTGCGGGCATCTGGATGGCAAGTCTCTGGTATCTGTGGAAGAGATGTGCAGGAAAGTCTCGGTTGCCAGGAAGTATGCCGGTGATGTTACGGTGATTGCCCG
>NZ_JAHHPO010001064.1 GCF_024606365.1 Endozoicomonas sp. ONNA2 | reverse complement strand
TTCTTAAATAAACTTTCTCTGTATCATGACGTACGATCAGTGGTAATCAGGAAAGCACAAGTGGTTCCAGATTTTCGGGAAGCGGGCGGCGGGTAGCGTCTGTAGAAATGTCGAAGTTATTTCGGGACAGCTCCTAAATACCATCATCATTTCAAGAGTTCATGTTACCCAGCACCAAGACAACTGACTGGCAATAGCCGCTGAAATAAGAGAATCAGCGACTATACTCTGTTCACCTCAAGCCAAAATTTACTGGGGTAATCTGTATCATGAGCATTCCCAACACCGTTTACGATTTCCTTGCCAGGGAGCATATTCCCTATCAAACCATCAGACACCAGCCCAGCAAAAGTTCTGTGCAAAGCGCCATCGCCGCCAGAATTCCCCTGCACCGACTGGCCAAGGCAGTTGTCCTGAAAGACAGCCTTGATCACTATCTGATGGCCATTTTACCTGCGGCCAACCGGGTCAATATTCACCAGGTAGGCCAGATCACCAACTCAAAACTGCAGTTCGCCACTGAGCATGAGCTTAACTGCAGGTTCAAAGACTGCGAACCCGGTGCCATTCCACCCTTTGGTGAGCCCTACCACATGGACGTGCTCTGGGACACCCGGCTGCGCCAAAGCCCGGATGTTTTCCTTGAAGCCGGTGATCATGAAACCCTGATCCGCCTCTTGCAGGAAAATTTTCAACAAATCAGCAACGATCAACCCCATGATGACCTTTGTTCTGCACCACCGGGAAATCATTAAATGACAGCCA
The DNA here is from genome assembly GCF_024606365.1 of Endozoicomonas sp. ONNA2. GTDB lineage: Bacteria > Pseudomonadota > Gammaproteobacteria > Pseudomonadales > Endozoicomonadaceae > Endozoicomonas. The sequence goes on along the minus strand of NZ_JAHHPO010001064.1, from coordinate 6,005 downwards.
TTCCACTGCGAAGATACTGCCTTGCGGCTCGTTGATTGCCCTGCTACCACTTTCACAGATAGCGTCCATACTGATAGCAGGCAGTTGGTTGGCGCTGTCTGTCATAAAAAACGGGTTAATTAAAGACGAGTTAATTAAAGAAAAGGAGCAGATCCCGGTAAAACTTCAATAATCGGGGATCCTGAAAATATGAAACAAAAACTGAGTTTACAAAATATTGTCGGTATGGGGTTTATGGTATTCGCCTTGTTTCTCGGCGCCGGAAACCTGATTTTTCCACCCATGGTGGGGCAACTGGCCGGGCAAGATATGTGGTATGCCGCAGCTGGCTTCCTGCTGACCGGCGTAGGCCTGCCCCTGCTGGGCATTGTTGCCATCGCCAGAGTGGGTGGTGGATTCAACGAGATCAGTGGCGAAATGCCCAAAGCCCTGATCATCACCCTTGGCTCCTGTATTTACCTGATCATCGGCCCCTTTTATGCTGTACCAAGGACCGCCCTGGTCTCTTATGAAGTGGGCATCACCCCTTTTCTGGCGGAACCTGGCAAGCTCAGCCAGCTGATTTTCAGCCTGCTCTTTTTCAGCATCTCCTGGTATCTCTCTATTCGACCGGGAAAGCTGCTGGAATCGGTTGGAAAACTGATTACGCCAGCGTTAATTATCCTCTTGGTGATTCTGGGCCTCGCACCTATTTTTTCCCCTCTCGGCGTTCCCGGAGAGGCCATGGGCACGTATACCGAATCCCCGGCTATCAAGGGATTCCTTGAGGGTTATATGACCATGGATGCCCTCGCTGCATTGATGTTCGGCATAGTCATCATCACCAATCTCAAATCCCATGGTATTAAAGATAAGTCCAGCCTGTTTCATTACAGTATCATTACCGGCATCATCGCAGCGGTCGGACTCGCGCTTGTTTACCTCTCCCTGTTTTACCTGGGAGCAACCAGCCGAGAGGTGGCCCCCGATTCAGACAACGGGGGGCAAATCCTGACACTTTATGTCGAGACACTGTTCGGAACAACCGGCATAGCGCTGCTTGCGGCTGTGGTGACCCTGGCCTGTCTGACCACGGCCATTGGCTGTATCACCGCCGCCAGTGAGTACTTTGATGAAATGTTCGACAAAATCAGCTATCAAACCATCGTCACCATCATCACCATTGTCTGTATCTTTTTTGCCAATATGGAATTGAACGAGATTATTGACCTTTTTATTCCGGCCCTGCTGATTCTCTATCCAATATCCATAACATTGATTTTTCTTGGCCTGATTCGTGACTGGCTCCCCAGTCCGGTGCTGACTTACCGGGCCACACTGGCGACAGCGTTTGCCCTGAGCATCGCTGATGTTCTGCGCATAAAAAATTACGCCGTGCTGCAGCCTTTTTTACAACCTTTGAGCATAATTCCCGGTTATGCCGATCATATGGTCTGGTTACTTCCGTCTCTGGCTGTATTCATCATGACCATTCTACTTGCTGCCTTGCACCACCGAGATTGATATTTTTCCGGCTGCCGATGTCAAGGGACTGCTCAGATATTAAGCAACACCAACATGCAGCAGGAAATTTTCGGAAAATGAACTTTCAGCCCATATCGCTGTCAATATTAAAAATGTTACTTAAATTGTCTTAGGTCAAAATGAACGTTATAACAGCTCAACCTAACCCCCAGATGAGTCCTGCTGACAACAGCAACCCCACTGGCGATGTCAAATGCCAATTTTGCCAACGGGAAGTTCGCTTGATAATGGAACCGAAAAAGGAAAAGGCATTTTGGGGTGCAGGCGCTCTGGCTTGTGTGCCTATGTCCATTTATGCATGTCAAATCAGTATGAATTCTGCAGTGCCCGGAACTGGAGTGTTCCCCGGTTTCACCAAAGCCATAGATTCTATTGGAAAAGGTTTTGCCACTGGTGGAGTAGTTGGAGCCGGCGTCGGCATCTTTGCGGGAGCAATGACCGAGTGTTTGATTAAACGGTGGCTGGGTGGCCGAGAATGCACCCATGTTCAGGATGCACCTATTCCGGATCAGCCACAGGCAGAAACCAGCGCCCCGGCAGAAGAGCAATCGCTTGATTCTCAGGCTGGTGCAAGGGAGCCAACCATAAGGTTTGTTGAAAATTCAGCCCGATTTCGAGGGGGCTTCCTCAATGCAATCAGGGATCAGCAGTAACTCTCATATTTTATGTTCACACTTGCTGAGTGAACAAGCCGAAGCAGTCGCGGAAAGAGCCCCGTGATCTGGAAAAGTCGGGTCATTAATTTCTGTCGGCGGCAATGCATTTAACAATTGGCAAGTGAAGACAGATCAAGTAAGCTTGCCAGCTTTTAGTTGCCGACACTTCAGCCACTAAGTCGTTGGCCAATTGGAATCGTATATTTGGCTAAATGGGCGGTTACTATGCAGGGACCATCGCCGTAGCTTTGTTACCGGAGTTGCAACGAAGCAGAGCGACTGCCCATTTAGTCAGAAAATATCATTTCATTGGGTTAACCACTTAAGATGCGTGAACCTTAATAATCCCCAAAAACGTAGTGCTTGCCACATGTTCCGCAACCTGGCCCTGCCCGCCTTATCTGTTTTTATCATGATCTTGACCGCCTGCCAGACAGTTTACGAAGAGCGTCCTGCCGAGGACGATGCAAGTATTATTCAACCAACTCCAGTCCCGGAGACGTCGGAACATCCCATGGTGCCATCAAGACCGGCGGAAAAAACAGAGCCTGCCGAGACTCATACAATTACCATTCGTGAGCAGACCATCCAGACACCTGCCCACCAGGATGGCCGACTCGTCCTTGGCATTAACGAAACCGCCACTTTGCCGAACCTGAACCTCAAAATGGAGGCAAAGCTGGATACCGGAGCAGAAAACAGTTCTGTAGACGCCAGAAATATCCAGTTGTTCGAACGTGATGGCAAAAAATGGGTCAAATTTGAATTGAATCGTACGTCCAGGGGAACTGAACCTCTGGAGCTGCCCCTCAAGGGTGTTACCCGGATAAAACGTCCGGGACTCCCATCGGAGGAGCGCCCGATCATCATGATGACCATCACCATTGGTGACATCACCCAGTCTGTGCCTGTTTCACTGACTGATCGCAGCAACTATGAGTCACCGCTGTTGATCGGGCGCAGCTTTATGCAGGATCTGGCGGTTATCGACGTCAATCAGAAGCATATTGCCACGAAAACGGTAATCAGCTCGAATAACCGAAAAACCCGGGTTCCTGTTACCCAAAAGTCATACACCAGGGCTATCATCAAACCGGTCAGCATTAACGGCCTGGTTACGCTGGGGGCTGTTGAGCATATGACACTGCCTGATTCCGATACGGTCCTGAAAGCCCGAATTGATACCGGCGCCCTGACCTCATCCCTTGATGCACGGAATATTGAATTTTTCAAAAAAGATGACAAAGACTGGGTTCGCTTCCAATTGCCAGACTCCGCCGACAATCTTATCGCCATGGAAGAACCGGTAACCCGGTTTGTTCGGATCAAACGTCACGGAGAAGCGTCTGAACGACGTCCGGTGATCACGTTGAATGCCCGGATTGGCAACATCATGGTGCCAACACAATTCACGCTGCGCAGCCGGGAAAACTATGAATTCCCGGCATTGATCGGTGCACGATTCCTTGAGAAACGGGCGCTTGTGGATGTATCCAGAGAATACTCTGCTGATAGCAAACAGCCCCGGGCAGGTGAGGGTATAAAGCCTTGAACCACAAAGACACCAAGGCACAAAGAAAGCCATTTTTGCCTGAACCCGGAAAAAACTTTGCCGTGAACAATATTTTGCTTATTTTCATCCCTGAAGGTGGCGCAAAATATTTTCACGCGCCATGGGCATTTGTGCCTTCCTTCTTTATCAAGGCCTTTCGCAACGTCATTTTGGGTGGCAAGAAAGCCCTGAACAACATGCCGTTTTTAGCCGGGTTCAGTTGAACCAGAAATAGACATCAAAAGCGAGGAAAAGAATGAAAGGTCGTTTTCAGCTTGGCCTTATGGTAGCTGTTCTGATTGTCGCTGGCCTGGGATTAACCCTGTACAAACACTTTGCCCTGGGTTTTCCGCTGTTGGGCAAGGATGTCTCTACTGTCTGGAGTATTGAAGCCTGGGTCAGCTTCACAGCCCGGGGAGAAGCGGCCCAGGCAAGCCTGACCCTCCCGGACCAGCAGTCTGACGTAAGAATTCTCGATGAATCCTTTGCCTCACCTGGCTATGGTATTAACCAGAGCAATGATGGCGGTCAGCGTCGTGCGCTCTGGAGTATCCGCAAAGCGGACGGTCGCCAGGATCTGTTCTATAAGGTCAAGCTTCGTCTGGAGCCCGGCATCAGTGCGGGCATCAGTGACAAGCCCGAACCGTTCATTGCGCCGGTACTCCCCGAACCCTATCAAACCGCTGCCAAAAGCCTGTTAAAACAGGTGACTGACCATTCAGCAGATCCGGTCAGTTTTGCCGGCACCCTGATCAGCCAATTTAACGCCAAAGAACCGGACCAGAACACCAATATGCTACTGGGCCTGGTGGCAGAAGGCGTCGGGCTTGGGGATTTACTGGTCAACCTGATCCATATGGGTAATATCCCTGCTCGCATTGTCCGGGGCCTGCACCTGGAAGATGGCCGTCGCCGACAACCCATTGTGGACATGATCGAGGTATATGATGGCACGCAATGGCAACTGTTTGATCCCAAAACCGGCAAACCCGGCAATCCGGACGCCTTCTTTCTCTGGCAGCGTGGCGCCAAATCACTTCTGGATGTGATGGGCGGCGTTAACTCTGATGTCAAGTTCTCTATTATCTCCCAGACGGTCCCGACCAGGGAACTGGCACTGACTCAGGCAACCCGGGATGGCGCCGCATTAATCGACTTTTCTATCTACTCCCTGCCATTGGAAGTCCAGAATGCCTTCAAGATCATTTTGCTGATCCCCATCGGGGTACTGGTTGTGCTATTTATGCGGATCGTCGTTGGCCTGCGCACCTCCGGCACCTTTATGCCGGTGCTGATTGCCATGGCTTTCCTGCAAACTCAATTAATACCCGGGCTGGTGATTTTCATCTCCCTGGTATCCATCGGTTTATGGATACGATCCTTCCTTAGCCAGCAGAACATGCTATTGGTGGCACGGTTGGGGGCGGTGATCATTGTGGTGATACTGATCATGGCTGCCATGAGCATCCTGAGCTGGAAGCTGGGCATCACCCAGGCACTGACGGTCACTTTCTTCCCGATGATCATTCTGGCATGGACTATTGAGCGGATGTCCATCCTCTGGGAAGAAGAAGGCCCCGGCGATGTCTTGAAAGAAGGCGGCGGCAGTCTTCTGGTGGCCACCCTGAGTTACCTGTCAATGACCAACCCCATTATTGAACAGCTCACCTTCAACTTCCCTGAACTGATGCTCACCTTGTTGGGCATTGTTCTGCTGCTTGGTCAGTACACCGGCTACCGACTGCTTGAACTCAAGCGGTTTTACCCCCTGGTGGATAAGTAGAGGTCGGCTGCCATGGGCTGGTTAAGCAGTTTTATTGCCAACACCCTGACAAAAAGCGCCATTGCAACCCCCTCCGGGCTCAGGGAGTCGGGGATACTGAGCATGAACAGCCGCAACCTGAATTATATCTCCCGGTATAACCCCAGGCGCCTGCTGCCTTTGGTAGACGACAAACTGACCACCAAACGCATGGCCGAGAAAGCCGGTGTTGATGTACCAAAACTGATTGGTGTGATTGAATACCAGTCCGACATTCGCAGGCTAAAGAGCATTCTGGAACCACTGGAGAAGTTTGTTATCAAACCGGCCAAGGGCAGTGGTGGCAAAGGCATTCTGGTGATTACCGGCCGTGATGGTGATCGATACGTCAAGGCCAGCGGCGACAGCTTATCCTTTGACGCCATTAGCCGTGATGTGTCCAATATTCTCGGCGGTCTCTACAGTCTGGGCGGAAAATCAGACGTTGCCGTTATTGAAAGCCTGATCACTG
>NZ_JAHHPO010001063.1 GCF_024606365.1 Endozoicomonas sp. ONNA2 | reverse complement strand
ATTACGGCTGGCAATATTCACCACCTTGCCTACCAGGTCTGAGTTTACCCGCTGGATAAAGTCATCGGTATTCAGGTCAAGATCGTCAATACGGTTGGAGAGTTTGGCAGCGTAGTAATAACGCAGATACTCAGGGCCCAGGTGTTCCAGGTAAGTACGGGCGGTGATGAATGTGCCCCGGGACTTGGACATTTTTTCACCATTTACGGTCAGATAACCATGCACATTCACCCGGGTTGGGGTCCGATAGTCAGCACCGTGAAGCATCGCTGGCCAGAACAGGCAATGGAAGTTGACAATGTCCTTGCCAATAAAATGATGCACTTCGCACTGGCTGTCTTTATGCCAGTACTCAGCAAAGCTCAGGTCGTCACGGCGCTGGCAGAGATTTTCAAATGCCGCCATATAACCAATGGGGGCATCCAGCCATACATAGAAGTATTTGCCCGGTTCTCCGGGGATTTCAAAGCCAAAGTACGGTGCATCCCGGGAGATATCCCAGTCCTGCAGGCCCGCATCCAGCCACTCCGACAGTTTGTTGGCAATTTCGTCAGAGATGGTGCCAGAGCGGGTCCACTGCTTCAGGAAGTCCGAAAAATCCGAGAGTTTAAAGAAGAAGTGCTCGCTCTCTTTGTCAACGGGGGCGGCGCCGGAGAGGGCTGACCGGGCGTTTTTCAGTTCCGCCGGTGAGTAGGTTGCCCCACACACTTCACAGTTGTCGCCATACTGACCAGATGCACCACATTTCGGGCAGTCACCCGTGATGTAGCGGTCTGCCAGAAACATCTGTTTCTCAGGATCATAGGCCTGAATGATCGTTCGGCTGGCAATGTGGCCCTTTTCCTTCAGGGCCAGGTAAATCGCTTCGGAGAGCTTACGGTTCTCTTGCGAGTGGGTGGAGTAGTAATTATCAAACGCCACATGGAAGTCAGCAAAATCCCGAACCCGCTCAATGTTAATTCGGGCCACGGACTCTTGGGGTGAAATGCCCTGTTTTTCTGCGTGGAGGCTGATGGCGGTGCCATGGGCGTCATCAGCGCAAACATAGGTACATTGGTGGCCAGAGAGTTTCTGGAAACGAACCCAGATATCCGTCTGGATGTATTCCACCAGATGCCCCATATGCAGAGGACCGTTGGCATAGGGCAGGGCACTGGTGACAAGTATTTTGCGTTGGCTCATGGGTCTGTCGTCGGATAAAAAACGGGAATGCGCGATTATACAAACTGTCCCCGGGAAAGCCTATCAGGAACAGTCCCGCGTTAAACCCGCTCCAACATTTGCCGTGAAAAATATTTTGCCTAACCATTTTTCATCCTCAGGGGTGGCGCAAAATATTTTTTTCACGCGCCATGGGTATTTATACAAAACTTGAGTCCTGCTCGGTTTCAGCGTTTTTCAGTTTATCAAGCAGTGATGCTGTTTCTTGCTGATAAGCTTCAATGGCCGCAGAACCTTGCAGTTTTGCATTTTCGGTCTTCGCCATATCGAATGAAAAGGTTTTCTTGCTATCGCCAAGACCTTTTACCTCAGAGCTGATCCTGGCCCGAAGGGAATGCTTGCGTTTGCGTGACGAACTTTTAAAATTGCTGATTTCAGTATTCATAAACTGTTGAATATCTTCCAGGGTCGTACCTGTTGCAAACGTCTGTTTGCAAACTTCAAAATGTCTCCCCAAGGACGCGTAGGTGATTTCGATACTGCGAGTGCGAACTTTGTCAGATTCCGATGGTGTACCCACTGTTGCTGCTTTTTTCGCACCGCTAACAGACTTGTTTGGGGCTGGCCCAGAATCAGGCGCGGTTGCCAATGGTGCTTGCGGTTGTTTTTGTGCTTTTCTGTGAATGGGTGCGAAGCGAGTTCGTTTCAGCGGTGTGGCACGTTTATCCGATTTTTTTTGTTTTTCCGATGCTTTAGTACCCTGAGAACGAGTGCTTTTATCTGTGTTCCGACTTCCGGGTCGTTTAGTTGCTGTGCAGCAAGGCATGCACTGAGTGAAAGTTTGTGTTGCTGAGCGTTTCTTCTTGTGTGGAGGCTTTTTCTCTATCTTTGTTTGAGATGTTTGCTTGATATCATCCGCACTTTCCGAGAGAGATTCCGATTCAGCCAGACTGGGTATTTTGGTAGCAGATAACGCGGTGTTGCTTGCAGGCTTCGGTGTTGTTAACGCCTGATGGAGGGGCTCTGAATGAACTTGATCAATATCATCGGTCTGGCGCCCGGTTGAGGAGCTGCTGACTCCAGCTGGCTTGCTGACAGCACTGCGCTGGCCCGTGAGTTTAGTGGTATCAGCAGTGACAGATCCCGGCTTCAATGGCTGGAGCCTGGTTGAGGAGCTGCCTGATCCAGCTGGCTTGCTGACAGCACTGGGTTGGCCCGGGACTTTAGTGGCATCAGCAGTGAC
>NZ_JAHHPO010001062.1 GCF_024606365.1 Endozoicomonas sp. ONNA2 | reverse complement strand
TTTCCCTCTAACCCTTGATATCATTGATGGTAATCAATTTATCGGGAATTGCTGATGCCATTCTTTCCGGTGAATCCCTGATCGGCGAACAACCTTTTGGTGTGGTGTTGGCCGATGACCTGTGCATTAACCCGGATGGCCCCGGCGTGCTGGCGCAAATGGCGCAACTCTACAAACAGTTCCGTTGCTCCATTGTAGCGGTGATGGAAGTGCCGGAAGATCAAGTGCACAAGTACGGCGTGATTGCCGGGCAAACCATTTCCGATGACCTGATCCGTGTGGAAACTATGGTGGAAAAACCCGCCAGGGAAGATGCCCCCAGTAACCTGGCCATTATTGGCCGTTATATTCTGACCCCGGATATTTTTGACCTGATCAGAAACACCCAACCCGGCAAGGGCGGTGAGATCCAGATCACCGATGCCCTGATGGCTCAGGCTCAGCGCGGTTGCGTGCTGGCTTATAAATTCAAGGGCAGACGTTTTGACTGCGGCAGTATTGAAGGTTTTATCGAAGCGACCAACTATTGCTACGATAAGCTTTATGCCCGTTGAACAATCAATGAAAGGCTGGTTGAACCAGCGGGTTACCCACCTGCTCGCTATTCCCGCCTTCGCCCGGCAAGCGCTGTTCTTTATTGCCCTGGCCTTTACCTTCTTTATGTCGGTGATCCTCGGCGAGGCGGATCCTACAGCTTTTATCAATGATAAACTCAAACATGCCATCACCTTTATGGTACTTTTTGCACTGTTTGATCTGGCCTATCCCAATCAGCCAGCCGCTTGGTGGAAGCTACTATGCCTGCTGGCTTTTGGGATATTTATTGAACTGTGCCAGAAGATGACCGGGTACCGGAGCTTCAGTTTTGGGGATATTCTGGCCGATGGGGTGGGGATTTTAGGGTATCTTGGTTTGTATGGGCTGTATCAGGGCAGAATTTGACCATTAAGACGACCATAAAAATGGTTAGCCGAAAATCTGACCGCAGGAAAAAGGTTGTCCATGCCGAGGCCATTGAAACCGGCAAGGATGATTATATTATCCGGGCGCACTTTACGGATTAAATTTAACCCCACACGCTCGCACAATAAAACTCCTTCGATGGGTATGAATAATGACCAAACACAATCCTGAGCCACTGGCCAAAATAGTAACCCATGCTCTCACTGATATAACCCTGGGTAGATTGCATGAGCTTGACCAGGGGGAGATAGATGCTTTGCTCCATGAGTATGGACAAACGGAACTTTATGGATACCGAACAAACCCTTGAGATTATCTCAGCAACCAACAGTGTCAGTACCCTGAGGTCGTTGTGCCAGTTCCTGCAGGACAAGTGGGTTTATTTTTATGTGATCGATGATGGCAGCTTTGTGGATGCCGTAGGGATTGAAGAACTGGTATTCACCAGCAAAAAACGCCCGGTGAACATTCCCACCGTTTATGTAAACGACCTTCACAATGCCGTCCTTTACATTCATAAGTCGACAGCTATCGAGCGCATCAAGCCAGAATATCGAATCGGTCAGATGAAAGGCGATAAGGCGTATAAAATGTTTCTCGGTGAGGAATCGATAACTGGCATGATTATCCAGGGGCACGACGCCTGGCTCTCATTTCCGGTTTCTTACCTGGAAGAGCTGCAAACTGCCGAAGCCTGACCTCCATAATTTAACGAACCATTATATGACGACAACTAACACCATCCCCGAAGCCCCATCCATTACCAATGAACGACAGTACATTGAGTGGTTTGTGCAATACAGTGACAAGCTGGCAGAGCTGAGAAGCCTGGCAGGCCGTTATGCGGAAGGTGACCGGCTGGCGGCCTTTGTTGCTGAACATGCGGACCGTGGTATGAGCCTGCTGGAAATGCACCCGGACCAGGACTCACTGTTTGAGCGGGTTTCGTTTATGTCGGAAGACACCTGGGCAAAATTGAAGAAGGTGCTGGCAGAGTATGGTGGGCTGGCAAACTGTCCTGAGCCCCAGAGGGTGTTATTGGTTGGACTGGTGATTCATATCATGATTGGGGTGGAGGTGTTGGAGATGAAGTATCTGCATCCTGAGGCGGGGCGGTTGGTGCCGGAGATTTGGTAGTTATGAAAACCCAGGATTTACTGAAAATCACAGTAACCAGTGAGCTAAACACTGCCATCAATAGCATGAAAACCAAGGAGCACGAAAAGCATGCCCGGAAACTGGCGAAGATGGTCAACCTTTGTTACGAAGAAGCCTTGCTGAAGGCTGGATCAATCGTCATTAAGGCGGAAGATATCAAAGCGGAAGGTACGGATATTATCAGATCATTTATGGAGCCGGTGTACGATCATTTTCTGCAAAACTCCATTGAAGCGTTCAGAGAGGAAGATTATGCCTTATTGCGTGCAAGCAACCCGGCACAGGCTCATCTGAGGAGCGAGGATCTGAAGCCCACCAAAGAGTACTTGCTTATGCGGACTAAACGGGATTCAGCCCTTTTTATTCTCTGTGCACTGCTGCTGGTGATTAACGGAACAAGAACCAACCTGTTTGTGAATTTGGACGGGATCAGGACTGAGATTAAAAATGCGCAGGCATTCAACCGAAAGGCACAGGTTGAGGCAGAGCCACTAACCTCATTCAGTGGCCCTGACGTGCAGGGGTTATGATGACTGTGGATCGTCTTCGGAGTGGTCAATGCTGTCCAGTTGACTGTGCTGAGAACCGAATATTTGGTTTAGTTCACGCAGTAAAATTTCTCTATCAACGCCTCTGAGCAGGGCGATAGAATCGGCCTTACGATCGTTCCAATCAAGGCTAATTTAAAC
>NZ_JAHHPO010001061.1 GCF_024606365.1 Endozoicomonas sp. ONNA2 | reverse complement strand
CGTTTAAATTAGCCTTGATTGGAACGATCGTAAGGCCGATTCTATCGCCCTGTTTTTCCAGCCCCAGGGTGACATTGACCACTTCCAGATGCCAGAGGTTGGGAACCAGGGCGTCGGAATGCGAGAAACTTTTGAGTACCGATTCTGCATAAGCCTGATCCTTCTTTTTGCTGGTTTCTGACAACCAGCGCATGGAAACGGAGTTATCCAGGATAAAGCTGGTCATTTCCTGCCACGCTCCCGGAGTTCTTTCAGTTCACTCTCAGAAACAACAGGCTTTTTGGCTTTGAGTAAATTTTTGATGGCAGACTGTGCCTTTAAACGACTTTTTGCCTTACTGGGAATCAAGTCTGCGATGGGTTTTCCCCGGTTGGTTATGGTGAAAGATTCTCCGGCTTCCACACGACGTAGAATTTCCGGCAGTTTTGTTTTTGCATCGTAAGAACCAATTTCTTCAAGCATACCTGAGTCTCCGTATTTTTATTTGATCTATTATAGACCAGTCTTCTGGTCTATGTGTTTTCATGCCAGACTCTTACTCTTTTCGTTTTAACCAGTCAAAGCAGTCACCCTGTGCACTGGCATGGGCGAGGCTCAATAATAATGCTGCACTGAGCCTGGCCCTTGGCACAAGACTTCTGACGTTTAAATATTCCTGATCACTATGTATAGCTCCCCCCTGAACCCCAAGCGTATCAATATTGGGAATCCCGGCAGTGGCAAGGTTGTTACCATCGCAGCAACCACCCGTCGGTTTAATGTCCAGTGGAATACCCAGCTCATGCCCGATATTTTTTGCCAGTGTCAGCAACTGTTTGTTGGCATGACTCAGCACTTTGGGCTTGCGGGTAAATCCGCCGTGCAGTGCCAGGTGAATGCCGTCACGCTGGTTTATGCTGTCAATGATCTCACCGAGCTTTTGCATGCACCACTGTTCATCATCAGGCTGTTCCAGGCGGATATTAAATTTGTGAATACAGCGGTCGGGCACGATATTGGTGGGACCACCACCGTGAATGTAGCCGGGGTTAAAGGTGATGCCCGGCTGCTGGCCATTCAGGTCGTCCATGGCGGCAACAAAATCACAGAGGGCTCGTATAGCGTTGCGCCCCAGATGATGTTCACGGCCGGCATGGGCCGCTTTGCCATGGCTGACCAGGGTGAAATTACCACTGCCTTTGCGTTGGCCAGCCAGGTTGCCATCGGGAAAGCAGGGTTCAAAGATCATGCCCAGATGGACCCGTGTTGCAGCCTCCTCAATCAGTGGTGCTGAGCCAGGGGAACCAATCTCTTCATCCGGGTTAAACAGTATTTCCAAGCCGATCTGCCCAGCCCATGGGCTTTGTTCAAGTACTTCCAGTGCCTTGAGCATCACCAGAATACCGCCTTTTAAATCCGTGACTCCGGGGCCATTGATGGTGTCATCGTCCAGCCAGACGACCTTTTGAAAAGGGCTGTCTTTGGGGAACACGGTATCCATATGTCCGCACAGAAAGACCTGGAGAGGTGCTTCGGGGCGTTTGCGGATCCTTAGCGCATCACCCAGTGGGTGTTGGATAATTTCACCGTTGTCGTTTACCACCGACCATGGGTTCACAGGTATGCGTTCATGGTCTTTTGATAGACCGGAGGTGAGTTGCAGCAACTTTTCCAGAACCCGATTGACACCGTCACGATTAAGGCTGCCGGAATTTATTTCGGCCAGTTCAATGGTTCTTGCCAGCATTTCATCGTGCTGGTCATTGAGTAAATCCAGCCAGGGGAGGAGTTCAGGGGGGAGCGTTTTAGCGGGCTTAACCATACGACATGCTCATTCTGTTTGGTCCGGGTATAAATTCCAGCGTAGAGGGGGGGAGTGTGAAAGGCCTTAAAAAGAGGGGAACCACAAAGGCACAAAGACACAAAGGAAGCTTTTTCTGTTTGCCGAGCGCAGCTCAGGCAGCCCATAAAAACTTTGTGTCTTCGTGTCTTTGTGGTTCAAGGCTTTTATACCTTCGCAGAAACCACGGTAGCAACCGCTCTTTCCAGCCGTGCCATACCCTCATCAATGTCTTCATCCGGAATAATCAGTGATGGTGCAAAGCGCAGGACATTGGGGCCGGCGACCAGCAGCATCAGCCCTTCGTCTGCTGCAGCGGCAAGAAAGTCTTTACCCTTGCCGTGATATTTTTCCACCAGCTCCGCACCAATGAGCAAGCCTTTACCCCGCACGTCGGCAAAGATGCCATATTTGCTGTTGATGGCTTCCAGATGCTTTTGGAAGCGGTCATGCTTGCTACTGACGTTAGCCAGCACTTGTGGGTCATTCACGGTTTTGATTACTTCCAGCGCTACGGCGCAGGCCAGTGGGTTACCGCCGTAGGTGCTGCCGTGGGTACCAAAGCCAAAGCTTTCTGCTACCTTGTTGGTGGTTAACATGGCACCGATCGGGAAGCCACCGCCAAGGGATTTGGCGCTGGTGAGAATGTCCGGTGTGATACCAAGGCCCATGTAGGCAAAGAGTTGGCCGGTCCTGCCTATACCGGACTGGACTTCATCGAAAACCAGCAGGGCATTGTGCTGGTCGCACAGTTCCCTGACCCCTTTGATGAATTCAGGGTCCGCAGGAATAACCCCGCCTTCGCCCTGGATAGGTTCAATGACAACGGCGCAGGTGCGCTCAGACATGATGGCCTTGAGGGCCTCAAGGTCGTTGTAGGTGGTGTGCAGGACACCGCCGGGCACCGGCTCAAAGCCTTCGCAGTATTTTTTTTGTCCGCCTACGGTAACGGTAAAGAGTGTTCGGCCATGGAACGATTGGTAGAAGGAGACGATCTCATGTTTGTTCGGCCCGAAATTGTCATAGCCGTATTTTCTGGCCAGCTTGAAAGCGGCTTCATTGGCTTCGGCACCGGAGTTACAGAAGAAGACTTTGTCAGCAAAGGTGTTGTTGATTAACTGCTGGGCCAGTTCCAGTGCCGGTTCATTGGTGTAAACATTGCTCAGATGCCACAGTGTTTCACCCTGTTTTTTCAGGGCATCGATCAGCGTCGGGTGACAATGCCCCAGGGCATTAACGGCGATGCCGCCGGCAAAGTCGAGATATTCTTTCCCTTCCTGATCCCAGATTCGTGATCCCTTCCCGCGCACTGGCACCATGGCCTGGGGCGCATAATTGGGAACCATGACCTGATTGAAGGTGGAGCGATCGACGTGGTGCTCTGACATAGTATTATCTCCTGGTTATAGTGGGCTGCTATCAACTATGGAGGCCTGCCGGACGTAATACCGTCCTGTTGAGGTTATAACTGATTGGTCTGAAAATCCCTGTTTCTTCAGCAAATAGCCCGGCTATTCTCCTCAGAATCAGCAATTGTTATCCTCAATTTACCGCAACCCTCAAAACGGATGCCTGGCTCCGGCAGATTTCCGGAAACCCCACCACTTCGGGGATTCTCTGTAGTTTGAACGGCTCATTCCTGTTCGGATAGCTGTTCAAATTGTTAACGCCCGCTTTTATCATTTGTAAAGATAATTCTACACAAGCCTCAAAAGTTTGTACGGTTATATTTATTTGTACGGTTCTTTCCTGAATTTTGCTAAACAGGGATTGACATTTTTCCACTACTTAGGAGTTATCTGGAAATAACTTCCCTATTTTCATTGCCTGACTGGACTGAGCTTGTCGAAGTT
>NZ_JAHHPO010001060.1 GCF_024606365.1 Endozoicomonas sp. ONNA2 | reverse complement strand
AACTTTCTCTGTATCATGACGTACGATCAGTGGTAATCAGGAAAAGAAATACTTTTCCCGGAGTATTGTCGAGCAATAGTCCAGCAAGATAAGACCCTTGTGGTAGTTAACACCGTTCTCAAAGTATGGCAACCCCCCCATAAAATAGAGCAGACTTAGTGAATAAAAATCCATCATGGTGGCTTTACTGGTTAACTCAGCAGAATCATCCAAGACACTCTGATTCAACGCCTGCACCAGATGCTGACGATCAGTTTCAGAAACCGGCTCACCACAAACCATATCGCTATAGCATTTCAGAAGGACCCAGTTGCGAAAATAGACTGTCATATCCTCAGACATCAGTTTCTGCAAGTTCAGCAATTTTCCTATCGTCTCGTTCCGATCTTGCTTCTTCTTCAGCCAGGCATCCACATGGCTATTCAGCACTCGTTTCAAACTGACAGACCGCAGTTGCCCGGCGGTCAACTTCTTGCCGGCCACATGCCGGTCGAAGTGTGCAAACACTTCCAACACATCATCACCGGGTGTAATAAACCGATCCGGGGGAATACTCAGAAAGCGGTCAAGCCAGTGATTCAATCCTGCCTCGCCATCACAATCGGTTGCTGCCTGCGCGGCATTAGCCTGTAGCCCATGAGGAGCCTGTAGCCCATGAGGAGCCGGTGCGACAGCGACACTGGTGGGCACAGAAGGGCTCACCACTCCTGTGGTTCTTTCAGACATGCTGACACCTTGCCCGCGGCCCTGCCCGGTAACGATCGTATCTTGAACAGACGACGCCGTGGCAATCTCATTTCGGGTGTTAGCGACGCTGCCGACCAGCCGCCCGTTAACACGACAACGGTTTTCAATGCACCGTTGGCCCTGATACTCTTGAGAACCCTGTTCACCAGGGTTCAGGTCATCGTCACTTTTCCGTTCATCGCCGCCACGGTCAACTGCCGAAGTATTCGTTTTCGGAGGAAAATCGTAGGCTATGCCATCACTGAAACGGCTTTGCATGGAACTGCTTCCTGGATCAGAATTTCTACTCCATACGACAGGCATTCCTCATAAAGGTTCACAGGACACACCACCGCTACTAAAAATCTAACATAATCTAAAATTATTCAGACTTACCTACACCGCTCGGTATGGATGCACGATAAATCGAGTCTGGGCGACTCCGTCGAGCTGCAACGTGTCCCGACGGCGACGCCTGCCCTGTAATTATCAAGGTTCAAATATGCACTGTTATCCCTGTCATACAGGGTTTTACATTCCGGACACTGCCACTGTCTATCAAACAGAGTGATATAGTTTTCATAGTAGAGCTACACACCAAACAGCAGAAAAACTGTTTCAATCACTTAATATTAAAAACTATAGTGCTCAATAAAATAAC
>NZ_JAHHPO010001059.1 GCF_024606365.1 Endozoicomonas sp. ONNA2 | reverse complement strand
TTTCCCTCTAACCCTTGATATCATTGATGGTAATCAATTTATCGGGAATTGCTGGTCATTCATATTAGTAATGCGGTAGACCAGGCTATTCAACTGAAAAATACTGACAGGGAATTGGCAATAAAGGAGAGGCAACAGCGCAATTCATAAGGTGATTCTCCGACAGTACCGGATAATCACCGCAGAAACCAATTAAATAATCTGAACTATTTTTTTGTCTGTTTGTCCAATAAAAGTACAAAAAACTCAGGACACATCCCATGGAACCCACAATTGCAAGACAGACATCTCATTTAGCACCAAATTCATCTTGTACCAAAAGCCCTACTCCTATGGATGTCGATACTCAGTCAGCCCTTGGCGAAACAACGGAAACAACGTTTAATGGTAAAAGCGTCTCTGAAATGGCTGTCCCTTTTTCCCGCCAAACGCTCGATAAATCGCCACAATGTTTACTATGCCGTCAGGCAATTTGTCTGAAGAATCGGGATATCAGTTCGCCGGAAATAACCTATTGCAACAACCTCCACTCACACCATGTTAGCTGCATTAAGGATTATTACTCCCGGAACCCTGACCAGGAGGCTCCCCGAAAAAATCCGGATTTAAAGTGCTTTGAATGCCATAATCCAATGCCGTTAAGCATGCCCAGATGGGATGGCGAGGCGTTTATTTGTCCGATTCGCAAAAGCGAGCTGGATGCCCCTACACCTTACGTTGGTGCCCCCATGACTTTCTCTCTGGCCGATTTTCCCATGATTGATGCCAAGGAGGTCACGGTTGCCCTGGGTTTTTTGGGCGCTCCTGTCATCCGTCTTCTGGACACATCGCAAAGACCACATGCGGAGGACCCCGCACGAGGCGATTATGTCTTCTGCCTTTCTGACGAAATACTCATCACACCCCGCGATCGTATAGACGAGAAAAAAACAACTGTTCGTAAAACAATCACTGATTATCTTACCCTCGCCGTACATACAATGTCAGGTGGATCTGACGATCTTTTGCGAGACTACTTACAATTAATACATGAAAGCTTTTCGAAGTTTGATGCATACGAAAACACCCGGCCGATCCATATGGTGATCAATGACAGTAATAACAAGAAATTACTTACGTTTGCCAGTAATTACCCTATTTATCCCCTGCAATGGTGCAAGCCAGCGACACAACGAATGGTGTGTCTGGAAAATAAGGAAGGTGCTTCTGGTCCACGCCCCACTCTTTCATCTGACTCTGCCCAGTTTGAATCTGGAAAAAGAGCATTGATTGACGGCCCGGATACTGAACTGCCACCACAGAAACGGGCAAACACAGAGCCATCCGCCGTTAGCGAAAAAAGAACCGGGCAACCAGAAAATACCACCCCCCAGTTCGACAGGCTCTCATTCGAGCTATCTGTCACTGCCCCTGACAGCAAGGATTCCCTGGCTTTTTTCAATGACATGAATTTCAGTGACAGCCGATCCATCCGATCAGTTTTTGACAATGACCGGTCACCTTCCAACGATCTGCTACTTTCGCCTCAATATGGAAAATTCAAAACCGACTTTAAAACTGCATTATCAAAGATACGCGAAGATGAAGTGTTGTTGGTCAGGGTAAAGCTGAAAAAGCCATCCGATTCAACAAAAAACCAGGACACAGGGCTATCTCCTGCTGAGACAATCCTCGACGAAGACATGCAACGTCTACTCAGAGAAATACTGCAACCCCTCGACATCATAGGGAAGTTTTCTAACACCGACCCGAAAAGTGAATAGTATCAATAAAGTGTATGCAACACTGTTAGCCTGCCCGCTTCAAACAAGGCAGTAGCAACATCAACAACAGGTAGATAAACACCATCAGCAAAAAGCAATGGATAAACGCCAGCATGGCCGATTGCTGCTTGAGTAAAGCCGCAATCTGCTCAATAAAGGTGGTGTTCGTTATGGTCTCACTGGCTGCTTCAGCAAAGGCCTGCAACCGCTGGTTATCCGGCGATAAACTCCCTCCCAGACTCTGCCACTCTGACTGCTTCACATAGCTGAAGTAGGTATTGATGACGGCGATACCTATAGAAGAACCTATGGCGCGGCAGAGGCTGTACATCGCTGTACCGCCGGGAATAAACTCAGGCCTGAGGGTTGAGAACGCAATTTTTGACAACGGCGCAAAAAACAGACCCAGCCCTGCCCCCTGGATAACAGACGGCAGAATAATCCAGAACGGATCAATCTCCAGGGAGTATCGGCTCATTTGCCAGACACCAACGGCGTTAAACACCAGACCGACAAATATCAGAACCCGGCTATCCACTTTATCCATAAGCGGAGCGGCCAGGATCAACACCAACGCAGACGACACCCCCCTGGGAGCCATGATAAAACCGGAAGTCTCAACCGGATAGTTCAACAGTTCCTGAAGCATCATGGGCTGCAATTGCAGCACACCAAAGGTGCCAACCGCAAAACAGCTGACCAGCAGGCAGGAAACCCCCAGGTTTCGATCCCTGAGCATCCATGCCGGGGCAATCATCCCCCTGGTGACAAAAGAACGGAAAATAAATGCAACAATGAGCAGAGCGCTGGCGATGGAGGAAAACAGGATGAAATTCGAACTGAACCAGTCTTTCTCGTTACCCTGGGAAAGCACCATTTGCAGAAGGCCAATGCCCAGGGCCATGGTCAATATCAGCAACCAGTCGATGGATGTTTTGCCACGGTTACTGATCTGTATATTGATGAATACAAGCAGCAGACAGACAGCGCCCACCGGCAGATTGATATAAAAAACCCAGCGCCAGTTCAGGTGTTCGGTAAGAATGCCACCCAGCACCGGACCAAGAACCGGGCCTACCATCACCCCAATGGAGAATAACGCCATGGCACGGCCCTGCTCTTCTTTGGGATAGACCTGCATAAGGACTGACTGGCTCAGGGGAATGACGGCAGCGCCAAATGCTCCCTGAAATATCCTGAAGAATATGATCTCCATCAGCGAATCAGCCTGTCCACAAAGCGCAGACATCGCCACAAACCCACCAATGGAGTACAACAGCAACTGGCGCTCACCAAAACGCAGGGTCAGAAAACCCGCCAGGGGGATACAGATGGCTTCTGCCATGCTGTAACTGGTCAATACCCAGGTAATCTGGTTTGAGGTAGCCCCCAGGGATCCCATCATGTCCGGTAGTGCGACATTCGCGACCGTCATATCAATCACGACGATCAGTGAGGAAATAATAATAATGGTGATGGTGACGGCCTGCCGACTGACACTACTGTTCATGGGTGTGCTCACCAGCAGAAGCGACGGTATCCACCGTAACCGTGGCACTGGCCCCCACCCTCAGTGGCTCTTTGCCACGCTGGTTGTCAGCATCCTGCAAACGGATACTGACGGGAAACCGTTGGGCAATCTTCACCCAGTTGCCTGTGGCATTTTCGGGAGGGAGCAGAGAAAAAGCGGAGCCACTGGCCGGTGATATTGACTCAACGGTGCCGGTAAACAGGGTATCCGGATACATATCCAGCGCAACACGGGCCGACATACCTGGCCTGATTCTGCCCAGATCGTCCTCCTTGAAATTAGCCTGAACCCAGTAGCTTTCGGCCACCACCAGGGGCATCAGGGCCTGCCCCTCATTGATCACACTGCCCGGATGCACATTAACCTTGCCCAGCTCACCGTCGGCCGGTGCTGAAATATTGGTGTAAGAGAGGTTCAGCGTAGCCAGCATCAAGGCCGCTGCCGCTTCCTGAACCGCTGGCGCCTGTTCACCTTCAGCCCCCTGCTCAGCAACCAGCTGCGCCATACGCGCCCGGGCACTGGCCAGGGCATCCTGTGCGGTCGTCAGCGCCGCCCTGGCCGTATCTGCTTCCTGTTCAGGAAGCACACCTTCAGAAACCAGGGTCATGGTGCGCCGGAAGTTCAACTGCACTTTTTTCAGCTTGGCTGCTGCCGTGGAAATATTACTGCTGGCCGCCAATATCCCCTCACTGTCCGCTTCATTTTCCTCGGTAGCCACCTGATAAGCGGCTCTTGCCTTATTGAGCTGTGCTTCATAAAAGGCCGGGTCAATCTGAATAAGCATCTCCCCCCCATGCACATGCTCATAGTTGCCGACATTAACGACACTGACCCGGCCACCAATCTGTGGCGCTATATAGATAATGTTGCCGTGAACATAGGCATCATTGGTATTCGGGTATTTTTCCTGGTGTTCAATGTAGAAATAACCGGCGATCAACAAAATCAGCAGAACAGCGACAGTGATTATCCAGTTTCGCACTGAATGACGGGGAGCATTATCCATTCTCAAGACCAGAAAAGCGGTTGAAGGAGATGTGCTTTGCCAGATAGCAATATTCGATAAAGAAGTTTAAGAGGCAAAGAGGGTTACAAGGCTAAGTAGTTAACCAAATGAAATCGTATTTTCTGGCTAAGTGGGCAGTTACTATGCAAGGCACAACGTAGGGAGCATAGCCGT
>NZ_JAHHPO010001058.1 GCF_024606365.1 Endozoicomonas sp. ONNA2 | reverse complement strand
AATGGTTTTCTACGATAGTCCTTTATATTTACCAGTACTTTTTGAGCACATACGTCGAAGGTAAGGTTTATACACATGATTTATTTGGGGTAGATTCGTAAAGCATTAATCAGCTGGGGTGAAGTAAGTAGAACATTTTATTTATAAACGACAATGATTATGCACAAAGAAAGACCTGACCCCGATTTTGCGAATATTCGCCACACTGGGCACACTGCCCGCCAGCTCCGCCAGATAAACCAGCCCGCCCACTTCATCCAGCTCACCCCGGTTTTCCAGGATCTCGGCAACCGTCAGAGGATCGAAAGGCTTGCTCTCATTGCTCAGTGTACTGATGGATGCATAGATACGCCGGTGCCCCAGATTGTAGAAGTCATCCGACGTCAGCTTATCCACCACCCGGTCCAGGGCCTGGTTATCCAGCATCAGCCCGCCGAGCACGGACTGCTCCGCTTCTATGGAGTGAGGGGGGGTTTTAATGGCAACCGTGGCTTCGTCGATGGGAAGCGCCAGCTCACGGGGGCGTACATCCAGCATAGTGACGATCTGAGAAAAAAGATTGAATGATGATACGAATTCAGGAGGTAAAAATACAGCGACAATATCTTTTATGATCCTGTTCAAGCCATTGACTTAATTATCAGGTCTGTCGAACAAGGCTGCTGTATTTGCTGATTCAGCGGGCAGGCCGACTTCAGCGTCATAATAGGGATGTTGCAGGCAATCCACTGAACAATGACCAGCCAGATCAGCGTTTAACACCTCGCTTTTATCTTCTGACGCCTGACCCGCAACAAGTTCAGAATAACCTCCCGCATTCAAGTTTCAAGACCCGGCGCTGGTTTTTCGTCACTCTGTCAGTCTTGTACCTGGCTCATTTCATGGGCTGGTTCCTGCGTAGAAACACTCTGCCTGTTCATTCGTTCTCTGATTCCCTGAATACCCTGTGATACCGAGTTGACCGCAGCGCTTGCCAGTTCTTTACCACGAGTCAGTGGTTTCATCGCCAGCGCCTGACCACGCAATCCCTCCTGGAAACCGGTAATCCATTGAATGCTTGTATAGACGAAAATCCCCAATCCCAATCCGCCCGCCAGAAGGGAACCTGTGGTAACTCCTCCCACCGTAGCGGCTGTTGATGCTGTAGTAGGTGTTGATGCTGTAGTGGGTGTTGACTCTCTAGCGGCTGCTGATGCTGTAGTGGGTGTTGACGCTGTAGCGGTTGTTGATGCTGTAGTGGGTGTTGACTCTTTAGCGGCTTTTACCGGACAAACCGATAAATCCAACGCATCCCGAAATTCAGCTCTCGGAGAGCAATTGGCTTTTAACACACGTGGGTCTGCATTTTGGCAAAGTTGATCATTGGAGATAGATCCAAAATTCTTTTCATTGTCATTGACAAAGCTGTTCACCGCCGTGGTGTTGGCAACCGTTGTTCCATAGAATTGCAGCCCCCACCCGATGCCGGCGAGACGACCTGTGACATTGCTGTTCACCGCAATGGTGTTGGCAACCGTTCCTCGAAGTCCAACACCCCTCCCGGCAAGAAACCCCGCCCCGATGCCGGTGCCTACAAATATACCCGTGGTTTTGACATTGCTGTTCACCGCCGTGGTGTTGGCAACCTTTCCATCAACCCCCCCCCCGATGCCGGCATGTGCAAAATCTTCAGTGGTTATGACATTGCTGTTCACCGCCGTGGTATTGTCAACCGTTCCTTCAACCCAGCCCCCCCCGATGCCGGCGGATTAACTATAACCCGAGGTTTTGACATGGCTGTTCACCGCCGCGATATTGTTAACCTTTCCTCCA
>NZ_JAHHPO010001057.1 GCF_024606365.1 Endozoicomonas sp. ONNA2 | reverse complement strand
TAAAAGCCGATCTCGACAAGTAGGGGGAGTCTGCCCCCTGTTTGGACGCTTACGCCCAATAATACCTGAAAAGAAAAATCATGTTTTACCGCTACCAGGCAAACCGGTAAACGGCAAACTTCACACGTCTACTGACGCACTTAAAAACCAATACAAGCAAATACTGAAAACTATAACCCTGAAACAAGCATATTTTCACTACTCATTGAGCTTTCCCCACGGTTCAATTGCTAAACCGAACAATTGCTAAACCGAACAAAGGTTGCTGAAATTGAGGGATATGAGGGATAGAAAGTTGGCCGAATTATCATCACAACCGGATCAGGATGAACTCAAGAATATCAACAACACAAACAGTCATTGGAAAAAGTTGAACTGAAGAAGTAAATAGTTTTGTGGCTTTTGGTATTATTACTCTACAATGAATAAGTGGTATTTTCAGCTACTGAAAGCAATTGCAGTTTGATGGCGAGTGATAATGTCCGAGGAATTCAGAGCAACAAGATTATCATGAGCTTGTCGGAATCAAACGTCCCCAGCGTGAAATTTTGGCTTGAAATCTCTGATTCTGTGGAAAATATCAGGGCTATTTGACGTAGAAACAGCAATTCCAGACCAATTTATCGCAACCGCACGGCTGAATGGAAGCAGGGGCTTGAGCATCACAGGAACAGTTGCCGCGCAGGGCAGTCTATTCCAAGACCACCTCTTGGTTAAGCTTTTGTAAGTGGTCGGGCAATCAAGAGGATCAAAACAGGGTGTAACCGATGAAATCCAGCCAGTTGGGAATAAACTCAAACTTTTTTACTCGGCCAGAAGCGACAAATCAACAGAGTGATAAAAACAAGGCCGAATCGTCGGCAAGATCCTTTTTCGTGGGGCGTGTAGCCAAGGGCATCAGAAACACCTACTCCTATAAGCTGACCAAAAAAATTTACGATACTTCAGTCCCAAGAAAGGCCTTGAAGGGAGTTTCAGCCATTAAAGTCACAAGAACCAATCAGTACTCAGCAGACTCTCTTGCAGTTCGGGGCATTGCGACTGGCACATTGATTAGATCTAAAGTCAAGGATCTGGCTACTGGCAAGATAAACGTAGATGAATTCATGTTATGGTATGAACCCGAGCAAAGAAACGCCGTTTCACAAGCAGCTCTTTACAACAACTTTGAGAAAATAAAAAAACAATTAAATAAATTAACACTATTACCGGAAACAACAAGCCCCTTGAAAGACAAGACTGCTGTTTTAGAAATTTCCAACAAAAAATTGTCAGACATCAATGAAAAACGAAAAGCCATTTTAGACACTATTTGCCAAATCTTTGATGAAATAAAAACAATCCAATCTAGTATACCAGTAAAAACAGATTCACCCGTTCAACTTAATTCAGGCATACGGCCATCATTCGCCAGGCAAAGTGAAGGAGGTAGCCCACAAACATCTGAATCCCTATATATGAGATTATCAAACAACCCAAAGCTTGCTCTTCAGTTACATAAACACCCGGATGATTGTAAAGCAATCACCTCCGAACTGACTCAGTTAATGAACAAATGCGAAATCAACATTTTAAATGAGGGTAGAATTCGCCCAAAAGGGCTTTCCAGAGAAGAGTGCAGGCGCTTTTTTTTCGCCTGTTGTGCCTGGCAACCTGAGGATATTCACCTTATAGGCCTGTTACAAAAGGTAAAACCCCAGAAGCAAGTTATAACACAGCTAACAACGCTAATATGTGACCATTTTATGGAAGAAAGCTTGAATATCAAGACTTCTCATTCATGGCTTACAACCCGGGAAGAGAAATACAAAGATGAGGCCAAACTGGCCAGAGGTCGCTTTGTACTGGAAGAGCATAAAACCGACAGTGCATTACTACAAAACATCATTGGCAGACCTCAGGGGCTTCGGGAAGACCTTAAAATTCTCTGCATTAAAATCTCCGAGTTGATGGCCAGCAAAACGGAGTTGGTGAGCTGCAGAAAAGATATCAGAAAAAAACTGGTCAAACTCAGAACAAAGTCGGAAGCATTTTTGAGTGATATAATTCGGAACAAAGACTTACTGGTAACTAACAACTTTACAATCTCTTCTTACTATGGTTTGCGGGCGGTTATTAGAGATATTCCAAACCCTCCAGTGTGGTCTAAACACTGGCCGTATATATATGCTGATCATATGAAAGCAACGGGTAAGAAAGAGCGCTAGGAGGCTGTCCGGGAATAGCGCCCGTAGCGAGGATGGCAGAAAATTGAGGATAAAAAGTCGGAAATTT
>NZ_JAHHPO010001056.1 GCF_024606365.1 Endozoicomonas sp. ONNA2 | reverse complement strand
ATTAAATTGGTAAAATTCTTCCGGTGCAATCAAAACCTTACGGATTCAGGTGTTAGTTAATGCCTTTCTGCAGAGCACCGCTTGCCTGGCAAACATCGATTCAAGCTCTTGCAAGCGAAACGCGGGTAGTAAATCCATCTCCTGGCAGAAATATTTCTCCCGGTGTCTGAATTCTGCTATTTCAAATAGATAGATAGGTCTTGTGTCAACTATATCTGTCAGGAACCGAACGGGTAAATTGACGTTAAGTAGCCGGGCATGTTCTATGGCTGCCAGTAATTCAGGCAGGCTGGATGATTTCAATAGTTTGGGCGTTGTTAATATTTTTATCTGATCCAGATTTTTTTCTGTCTCTGCCACGGATTTGACACTTTCCGGAATATGGATCAGTAGCTGCAGAAAACGATCACCACCGTACTGGGACAGTACTTTAAACAGGGTGATATCCTGACCCATGGCATGAGCATATTTGGAGAATGCCCTGGCGTTCGCGGAAATAGCCTCTACTTCATGGCGCTGCAGTTTTACCGGCGGGAATAGTTCCCCCCGTTCTCTATCGAACACCGACAGCTGCACAGGTTGACGAAATTCCTCATGGCCGCTGGCATTATCTCCCAGTTCGAGCAGCAGAATGTTCTGCATCATCCCGGCGACCCGTTCAAATGTTGATTCTCTGGTAAAATCGAGAAGATATCCGATATGCATCAGGCCAAAATTGAGGTGGCAAATAATCTCCGGGTAGGTTTTGCCGGTGTCTTTTCTTTGGGAGGACTGGTGCAGCAGACAACCGGTGCTGGCAATACTTCCGGAAGTGGTGGTTAGAAAGATGCCAGTGCGATCGTGATGCAACTCTTCCATCTTGGTATCAAGCGTTGCCAGGTCAGTGATTTTTTTTAACTGCTTGTGCTGTGTGTGTGAAGGCTGACAATCGCCCTTGTCATCCGTCCAGGCATCTCTTTTATAGGCCCATAGTAAATTAACAGCATCCACGGGTCGCAACATGGTGACTATCCATGGTGTCTGCCTGAATACCCGTTTTTCAAAATTTTCAGATAAAGGGTTTCTGCATCGGGGACTCAACACCGTGACCGGTTTTGTTTCCCATCCGTGCCATTTGCCCTTGCGTGCATCAACAGCCCTTAACATTAATCTGCCATCGTTAAACAAGCTGACAGGGTCAGGGGCAGGGCATACACCGGGCGTTGAAATTGAGTTCATAAGGTTTGCAAATCTCCTTATTATATTTTTGGTTCTCCATAATTTTTGATTGGATAAACCTCAAAAAGTTCCCCACCGCCCCGTGATTTTAACGGTCTGGATGGTTCTTCTTTGTCAAAGGTGATGTTGTTACAGGTGATTTTAAAGAAAAAATGGCCATTCAGTTCGACAAGCTACTGCCAAAGTGGAACGACACATTTGTTCCAGAATCAGGATGAAACAGGGAAGTTGTTTTGTGACATGAGGAGAGCCACAGAGGTGCTGTGGCTCTTTCTTTAAAAGGTGCCTTAAATATCAAGATTAGCCGTCGTTTCTACCGACTCTCACTGCCAGTACATCACAGTTGGCCCCATGCAGGATACTGGTGGAAGTGGAACCGAGAATCAGTGCCAGTCCGTGACGGCCATGGCTGCCAACCACAATCAGGTCGACGTCTGACTCTTCGGCAATTCGATGAACCTCCCGCTCGGGTCGTCCATAGACCACATGCTGTTCACCTTTTTTCAGCTGGATTGAATCGGCCAGCCGGGCGATGCGTTCTCTTGCCTGTTCGGTGATTTCATCCTGCAGGGTAGTGAGGTCGAGAGGGATATCACTGCCATAAGCAACACTGAGTGGTTCGACAACATGAACCATGGTCAGTCTGGCATGGTTTTTTTCGGCAAGGGATTTGGCTTTCTCGAGTACCTCGTCGGCTTCGTCAGACAAATCGATTGCAACCAGAATATGCTTGTAGAGGCTCATAAGCTGTCTTCCTTCTTCAATAGAAGCAAAAATTGATCCGCCCTGTAACATCTGGATTACCAGACCGCTGTCGCGATTTCTCATGACTATCAATAAGATGTATTGATAAGTTGTTGGAGGGCATGAACAAGTTATGGCATTGCCATTTTAAGGCGTATCCTGGTTTTATTCATCGTTTTATTAGCTATCTGTCCGGTAATTTTCCATCAACAATGATTAAGATTCGAGAGTGGTTCATATATCAATGGGTGCGCTTGTGTAAAAGGTGGCATTTTCAGGGTGTTTCAGGCTTGACTTTACAAACCGTTTCACACAAGGTAGGCACTGAATTCAAACGATCGTATGAATTTGTTGGGAAGCACTGGGTAAAAGCCAGCGTATCGTCAGGAAGTAAAGCAATAATAATCAGATAGCTGTCAGCGTTAATGCAACAGATGAATTAGCCTGTTCATGGCAGGTTGTTGTCAGATTATGGTCAGTCTATCTATCTTCAATCCGTAAGGAGAAGTTCATGATCTACCAGGGGAAGGCATTCAGGGTTTTGCCTGTGGAAGATGGTATCGCCGAACTGCAGTTCAATCTCGACGGCGAAAGTGTTAATAAGTTCAGCCACTCGGCTATTGAGGATCTTGGCGCTGCGCTGAATGCCATCCGTGCTGATGACAATATCAAAGGGCTTGTTCTCACCAGTGGCAAAGAGGGTTTTGTCGTTGGGGCTGATATCAATGAATTCACCCGGGCCTTCAGGCAGGATGATGAGACGTTATTGGCCGGAGTGATGATGGTTAATCAGGTATTCTCCGGTTTTGAAGATCTGGATATGCCCACGGTGGCTGCCGTGAATGGCATTGCCCTCGGTGGTGGTTTTGAGATCTGTCTGTGTGCCGATTACCGGGTACTTTCCACAGCTGCCAGGGTTGGCTTGCCGGAAGTCAAGCTGGGTATCTATCCGGGCTGGGGTGGCACCGTCCGGCTGCCAAGGTTGATTGGCGCGGATAATGCCGTTGAGTGGATTGCCAGTGGCAAGGAGTATCGCCCCGATGCCGCGCTGAAAGCAGGCGCAGTGGATGCCGTGGTTGCCCCTGAGAAACTGAAAGATTCCGCGGTAGCACTGGTGCGTCGCTGCCTGGATGGTGAGCTGGATTATCAGGCCAGAAAGCAGGAGAAAAAAGGTAAGCTGAAACTGCCGCCGGTTGAATCGATGATGGTCTTTGAAACCTCATCTGCCGTGGTGAAACAACAGGCCGGGCCCCATATGCTGGCACCAATAGCGGCGGTCAAGACCATCCAGAAGCACGCCTTTATGGACCGTGACAAGGCCCTTGAAGTGGAAGCCAAAGGGTTTATCAAACTGGCCAAGTCTTCAGTATGTAATGCCCTGGTTGGCCTGTTCCTGAACGATCAGTTCCTTAAGAAAAAGGCCAGGGAGTCCGCCAGTATTGCCGCTGAAACCAACAAGGCGGCGGTGTTGGGTGCGGGCATCATGGGGGGAGGGATTGCCTATCAGTCCGCCTTGAAAGGTACGCCAATCCTGATGAAAGATATCAATCAGGAAGGTCTCGACCTTGGTCTTTTCGAAGCCACCAAACTGCTCTCCAAGCGGGTTTCCCGGGGGCGGATGGATGCCGGCAAGATGGGCAGTGTACTGAATAAGATTGTACCGACGCTGTCCTATGGTGACTTCGGGGGCGTCGATGTGGTGGTTGAAGCCGTTGTGGAAAATCCCAAGGTCAAGAAAGCCGTTCTGGCCGACGTAGAAAACCAGGTGTCCGAGAACACCGTTCTGACGTCCAACACCTCCACTATTTCCATCAATGAACTGGCCAGGGACCTGAAGCGTCCGGAACAGTTCTGTGGCATGCACTTCTTTAACCCTGTTCATGCGATGCCTTTGGTTGAGGTTATCCGTGGCGAGAAGACCAGTGATGCCACTGTAGCAACCGTGGTTGAGTATGCCCGCAAGATGGGTAAAACACCGGTGGTGGTTAATGACTGCCCGGGGTTTATGGTGAACCGTGTCCTGTTCCCCTACTTTGGTGGCTTCGCTGGCTTGCTCCGTGATGGTGCCGACTTCCGGCAGGTGGATAAGGTCATGGAACGCTTTGGCTGGCCAATGGGCCCTGGCTATCTTATGGATGTGGTGGGTATTGATACCGGTAACCATGGGCAAAGCGTCATGACTGAAGGGTATCCGGATCGCATGAAGCGTGACTTCAAAACCGCTGTTGATGTGTTGTATGAAAACCAGCGCTATGGCCAGAAAAACGGTGCCGGTTTCTATAAGTACGAACAGGATAAAAAAGGCAAGCCGAAGAAGGTAGTTGATGAGGCGGTTTACAGCCTGTTCAGTGAGGTGTGTGCTGAACAAAAACCTTTTGATGATGAGGAAATCATCGCCCGCATGATGATCCCACTGTGCATGGAAACCGTTCGTACCCTTGAAGATGGTATTGTTGATTCCGTCGCTGAAGCGGATATGGCACTGATTATGGGTATTGGCTTCCCTCTCTTCCGTGGTGGTGCCCTGAAGTATATTGACACCATAGGTGTGGCCGAGTTTGTTGAGCTTGCCGACAAATACGCTCATATCAGCCCACTGTATGCGCCCACTGACAAACTTCGGGAAATGGCTCGTGAAGGCAAGACCTTCTACGGTTGATGGCTCCAGGAGCCTGTCGGACTTAAGCGTCCGTAGCGAGGATTGCGAGAAATTGAGGATAAAAATTTCTGCTTCTGAGGAGAATAGCGGGGCTATTTGACGAAGAGGCAGGAATTTTTAGACCAATTTATCGCAACCGCAGTAGGACTGTCTTAAGTCCGACAGGCTCCCGGGAGTTTTACGTTATTGAACCATTTTCAGGGACTATAAAAGAGAATATCATGAGCCTGAATCCAAGAGATGCTGTAATTGTTGACTACGGGCGTACCCCCATGGGGCGTTCCAAGGGCGGCATGTATCGTAATGTCCGTGCTGACAATCTGTCTGCCGAGTTGATTACCGGCGTACTTAACCGCAATCCTGACGTGAACCCGGCTGAGGTGGAAGATGTTATCTGGGGTTGCGTCAACCAGACCCTGGAGCAGGGTTGGAACATCGCCCGAATGGCATCGCTGATGACACCCATTCCCAATACCGCCGCAGGCCAGACGGTGAGTCGCCTGTGCGGATCTTCCATGAGCGCCCTGCAGACAGCCGTTCAGGCTATCCAGACCAATAACGGTGATGTCTTTGTGGTCGGTGGTGTCGAGCACATGGGGCATGTGGGCATGATGCACGGGGTTGACCCGAACCCGAGGCTGTCCAAATACGGTGCCAAGGCCGCCGGTATGATGGGCCTGACCGCAGAAATGCTGGGCAGCATGCACGGTATCAGCCGCCAGGCGCAGGATGAATTTGGTGCCCGGTCACACCAGCGGGCCTGGGCTGCCACCGAGGCGGGTAACTTCAAAGATGAAATTATCCCCATGCAGGGGCATGATGCAGACGGCAACCTCCGTCTTTTCACTCAGGACGAAACCATTCGCCCGGAAACAACGGTAGAGGCACTGTCACAGCTCAAGCCTGCATTTAACCCGAAGGGGACGGTGACGGCCGGAACGTCTTCCCAGATTACCGATGGTGCGTCCTGTATGATCGTGATGTCTGCCCAGCGGGCCAGGGATCTCGGTTTGCAGCCCATGGCGGTGGTCAGGGCCATGGCGGTTGCTGGTGTTGATCCCTCCATTATGGGTTACGGACCGGTCCCCAGCAGTAAGAAAGCCCTCAAGCGTATGGGCTTGACCATTGATGATATTGATCATGTAGAGCTGAATGAGGCGTTTGCCGCCCAGGCACTGCCCGTCCTGAAAGACCTTAAATTGATGGATAAGATGGAGGAAAAGGTTAACCTCAATGGTGGTGCCATTGCGCTCGGTCATCCCTTTGGCTGCTCCGGTGCCCGTATTTCCGGAACGCTGCTGAATGTGATGAAACAAAATGGCGGTACGCTGGGGCTGGCAACCATGTGTGTTGGTCTTGGTCAGGGTATCACTACCGTTTTTGAAAGGGTTTGAACGTTCCTTTGAAATGTCCGTTATAAAGAATGTGTCGTTTGAAGCATAAAGCGGCAATATGAAGAATGTTGTGACGGAAGAATGTTGTGACGATAGTGGAATCATACCGTGACAATGCCTGAAACATAATTTGACAAAACACACCTCTGGTCAGCATTTGGCCAGAGGTGTACTTCCATGAAAAAGCGTAAACCAGGAAAATCCCGCAACAAAAGAATCTATGGCTTTAATAGCATCAAATCCGGGAAGTATTTCCGTGTAGAATAATCCCTTGAGTTGCCATCTTGAATTCCCTCTGTTGACAGTTCAACATAATCTGTTCGTTCGTCTTCTTGTGACATTAGTGAACCTTTGCCTTAGTAGTGCAATAAACACTTCGCCTTTTCTGGAACCAGCTCAAAATGTAGACCGTTTATAGAAATATGCCTATGCAAACCCGGTCACAAAACTGCTTCTGCGCAAAGATAGCAGGATTATTGGTGGTTTCAGTAGTTATAATCTCGCTTGCCCTTAATTACTATTTGTAATAATTTCTACTCGATTCCCGATTATTGAAAATTTTGAACTTCCCTGCACTTCAGGCCAAACGACCAAAACACAACCCATGACCAACGAGATCCTGACCATAAAACAAGTAGCGGACTACCTACAGGTGAATGAGCGAACGATCTACAAGCTCGCCTCAGAAGAAAAGATTCCCGCTTTCAAAGTCGGTGGCTCTTGGCGTTTCCAGCGCACAGCCATTGAAACATGGATACAGCAGCAATCAACACAGCCGCAGCTCGCTAGCTGACGGAACCGGTCGCTATTAACCCATTTTATTGCCAACAAAATAGACCAACGTACGTTTAAGGAAAGACAACAACCCATGTTCCTGAGCCAAGCCTGTAAGCCCAGAAAGAGCGTATTCGACCGCAACCGCAGGGATGTGGTACTGAATATTTCCGACCTGTTGCAAGATCGGATTGATGGTGAGAAGTTCTTTGAAGAAAACTTTATCACCGGCGGTATGCAGACTCTGCTGCAAAGAGCCTTTGAGCGTCTGGAAAACCGCAACGACCAGGCCAGCACCTATCTGCTGTCTCAGGCCATGGGTGGTGGTAAAACCCATAACATGATTGCCCTTGGCTTGCTGGCCAAGCATCCCAACCTCCGTGAGCAAGTGCTGGGCAAAGATGGCCCGGGCTCTCGCATCGGTCGTGTGCGCGTTATTGGCTTTAATGGCCGTGAATCCGATGCGGAATTTGGTGTCTGGGGTGAGCTGGCAAAACAGCTGGGCAGGGAAGATGTCTTTAAAGACCTTTATGCGCCCCTCAAAGCGCCGGGTACCACCGCCTGGATCAACCTGCTGAGAGGCGAACCCACCATCATCTTTCTGGATGAGCTGCCCCCGTACCTGGACAATGCCCAGTCGATTGAAGTGGGTAACTCCGACCTGTCCGTGGTAACCGCCACAGCACTGTCCAACCTGATGGTGGCGGTAGACCGCCCGGAGCTATCCAACGTATGTGTGGTTATTTCCGACCTGAATGCCTCGTATGAAGGCGGTTCCGGCGCACTGAACAAAGCGCTGGACAACCTGACCCAAGAAACCAACCGTTCCGCATTGCCACTGGAGCCGGTTAATGCCCAAGGCGATGAGCTGTATCACATCCTGCGCACCCGCCTGTTTGAAGAAATGCCGGATGAGTCGGTGATCAAGGCAGTAGCGGAAGAATACGCCGAGGCCGTAAAAC
The DNA here is from genome assembly GCF_024606365.1 of Endozoicomonas sp. ONNA2. Classification (GTDB taxonomy): domain Bacteria; phylum Pseudomonadota; class Gammaproteobacteria; order Pseudomonadales; family Endozoicomonadaceae; genus Endozoicomonas. The sequence continues at coordinate 94 of NZ_JAHHPO010001056.1, read as the reverse complement.
AGGCCAGGCAGATGGACATCACCAACGAGTCGCCAGAGTCCTACTACTTCGTTTTTTCCCACCTGCAAGCTTGCCATCCAGTCTATCCTGATAC
>NZ_JAHHPO010001055.1 GCF_024606365.1 Endozoicomonas sp. ONNA2 | reverse complement strand
TCTGTGGCAACCCTCTGGTTACAGAGGTTATGCATTTATTATACGAATTCAGGTCAACACTTTTGCCTAAGGGTTCTGGTTACACGATATACAAGTTTGTGATGAGAAGAGAAGAACAGCGTCCATAGACTTGTACCAATTAACTCATCCTGTACACATAATAGACATAGCAATGAGTGCAAGCACGAAGTAGGACGAATACGGAAGAGGGTTATTGCAGCACTGGTTCTAACGCTGGGACTGACGTTAAAATCGCTAACCCAGCGGTGTAGTTAGAATGGACAATCAGTATAAGACAGCATATATCAGCACCAAGAATAGATGATCAGCATCCCTAAGATGCCTCTAGGTTCATGAACTGCTTCAACTTGCTACCAAAAATTCCATGCTCAAGATCATCCCTACTTGCTGTAATTTTTAAATCCTCAAAGCCTTCTATTGATGTTTTTATACGGATTGTATTATCTTTCGCTGTAACTGGAAGTGATCCTGCCTCTATAGTTCGCTCTGAGGTTGCTGCCTGAGCAGCTCGAATATCAGATGGCTTTACCTCAACATTCTTTGAGTAACTCCCAAAGAAAATAGCTGGCTTTGAAAAGTCAATAGCGCAGAATATATTTCCATCACACTCATAGTAATCTGTGTTATAACCACTATCTTCGACAAAACCTCTTAGTTTTGCTTTCATTTTTTTCGCATACATCTTGTCAAGGATTAATGTTGGTACAATACCTAAAATTATGCCGGGAAAGACGAAAAGGATTGAAGCAAATCCTGTTGCAGGCATCAGGCTAAAAGAAAGGCCAATAAAACAAAGACTTATCGGTGTAGAGAAGGCATTCCAGTTTTTGTAACCATATATTCCGTATTTCTTAACACCAATATGTATTGCCATATAAAAATACACGGCCACACTAAGTAACATAGCAATAATGCTATCCCCTCCGCCAATCACAATATACCATATAATGCTTGGTAGCATTGATGCTCCAATGACTTTAGACCACCACCCAATAACTGTTTTAAAGTTTCCAAATTTATACCCTTTCATGAACTCCATTCCATCTATAGTTTTTATTCGAAGTCTGTTTTGTGATCCGTCACATTTATCTATTGGACAAATTGCTAGATCACTAGGTAACAAGGACAAAAGGTTGAAAAATGAGCACATTTCTCGACTTAATCGTTCACTCGAAATCCATACCTTGATTCTTATTTATTCTCCCTTCGTTGTCTACCTTGCATTCTTTCTTGCAGACACACACACCTCTTCTCAATCAAGCACTCTTTTTCAACAGCCTTCCTGATCACTTGTCCACTACCCATCAGCACTAACCGCTCCTCTGGTCTGGTCGCAGCCGTATACAACAACGTTTGATCCATCATATGCCCCGCTTCAGGTGGCAGAACAACAAAACAGGTAGGCCACTGGGAACCCTGAGCCTTATGGATAGTAATCGCATACCCCAACTGCATCTTATCCAGTAAGTCCTGCGTAATGGCAATGCTGGTTCCGTTAATCTCTGCAACAGCAACAGCCCCACTATCATTTTCTGGTGAGTCATATACAACAGTAATCACCCCCAAGTCACCATTGCGGATATCTGCTGCCTCATCATAGTTATTGGCAGTAATCAGGATAGGGTCGCCCAGCAGCAACTCGGTTCCGGTTGAAGTCACCCAAGGTATCCAGCCCCGTTGATCGTCCTGATAATAGATACTTGGCCTTTCAAGTCCATTACTTTGCTGGAGATGCTGGTTAATGCCATCCACTCCCATTTCACCTTTACGAACCGGGCATAACACAATGGAATTCCCAATGCCCCCTGCTTCTTTCCAGAGCTGTTCCAAGCGTTCAGGGGTCATCACCCCCTCTATGGAGCAATCAGCACTTTTAGCAAGGGTAATTTCAGTCTGAGGAGGTATTTCAATTTCACCATTGCGAATAGCGGTGGCAAAACGGTGTATACCACTCTCCTCTCCCTGCCGTTTTACCTGTGTCAGATGAAAGAACGGTATGAAGGTGTCCTGTAGGGCATGAAACACCAACCCAGCCCCCACAGGCAGCAGTTGCGCTGTATCGCCCACAAAGATGACTCTGGTTGCTTCTGGCAATAGCCCGATCAGCTTATACATGGAGAGCAGATCAACCATCGATGCCTCATCAATTACCAGCAACAGGTGATCAGGTAATCGAGGCTTTTTCTCACCGATATGATCAACAATAAATTTTGCAATGGTTTGAGCCGGTAATCCGGTACTTTCCGACATACGCTGAGCAGCCCTTCCAGACAGGGCTACCTGATAAAACGCCATACCGCCTGCCAGCGCCTGATAAACACCCAGAATCGCTTTGAGAATGGTGGTTTTTCCTGTACCAGCACCACCCGAAATACCACAGACGGGTGATAAGACAGAGCCAACCACCGCTTTGCGCTGATCCCCTGTTAACTGGAATGGCAAGGTTTGCTCGTAGGCTTCCAGTGCATCAATAACAGAATTTTCTGTTAAACCTGCTTCCCATCCTGCTACCAGAGAGCCTGTGCCTGCTGAACGACCATGGGCTTTTGCCAGAAAAAGAGCTACTACCGCTTCCATTAGCGCAGAGCCGTATACCTGATAACCAGAATCAACCTTCACCAACAAACCATGATCTACTGCTATCTCTCCAACATTATCCGGTGCAGGTGTCTGCATTACCTGAGCACAGCCGGTTATCAGGCTTTGAGGGTCAATCACTGTCGAGCCGGTCTTATGGGTATGTCGAACAGCCACATGCTGAGCAACACCTGCTACAACGCTGGCATCAGCCATGGTTAAACCCAGCTCTTTGGCAATCTCCATGGTCTTTTCAAAGGAGGCTCCCATCGCCATAAGCAGAAAGGGATGCTCCTTAATCTTCTCAATGGCTTCAGCGCCAAAAAGTGCAGACAGCTTTTCCCCAAGCCCCAGCGGTAGCTGCTGTTCTTCCAACCATGTGATAGTGTCGTACAGGCTTTGATCAGGCCACTCTTCCAGCAGGCGATCCAGACGGGCTTCTGACATTCCCGCCACAGCCAGCAATGATGACCTTTCCCGCTTTTCAATCAACTCTGCCAGTTTGGGAAGCCTTACCAGCCTCTTGGCAATAACCTCGCCGATACCTTTGATGTTGCTACTTATCCACCGTGCCAGTACCTTTCCTGAAGGCTTCAAAAACCTGATTTCAGTGGCATCAATGGTGTACTCGGAAATAATCAGGCCATTAGCCGTAGTAAACGCATTCTCTCGTTCACGACCACTCACTTCCCACAGAGAGCCTGCCGTTGCAGCGCCCTGTGCATGTTCTGGGAAATGAACGACTAATGGTTTTTCACGCTTACGAAGCGAACCATCAGGCTGGATAAGGTCAACAGTGGCATAGCCACATGCCCGTTTTTTTCGAACCTGAACAATTTGCCGAAGGTGCGTAATCTGGGTCATAGCTTAAACCCTGCCATCCCTGCCTCAACCATGGCCTGCTGCTCCCTATATCCCTTTAGCTCTTTTCGTAACTGCCGGTTTTCAGCTTCCAGCTCAGCAATACGAAGCGACATGGCGTTATTATTTGAAGCCACAGCCGCTGAGTGTTTTTCTGCCCGATCACGAGCCGCTTCATGGGCTTCTCTTGAAACCTCTTTGCGAGCAAACCATCGCTCTTCTGCTTCATGTAATAGCTTCTGTACGCCCTTATTTTGGCTGATCACAGCCCTGCCGAAATCCAGCTCTTCACTGAGCACCGTTCGATTGATTTTTCCATTGCGCTGGTATTCATGCCAATCTCTGGCATCATCACGCAGGGCAATCCATGCCTCTACCTTTGCGATATTTTCTTGCCCTTTTTGTTGACCGTTTTTTCTTCTACTCACGCCTGTTTACTCCGGTCAGAGGTTTATCCAAATTTAACCTTCGCATATCCACACCGGGCATTGCATAGAGATTATGCTGCCAGCGAACAAACTGTTCTAACAGTGCATTATTTTGTTTTTCCAGTCTCTCTACCTTCGCTTTCAACGTAGCTATTTCCTTAAGAGCTACCTCAAGCGTAATATCTGGCTCCCCTGTCTCTTCCTTTTTGTCTTTGAGAGCTTTCTTTCGATCATTAAATGCTTCTACCAGTGCGGGATATGACAACAGCGTATGCCTACTGATTTTTTCCTCACCTAGCACTTTAGCCAGACAGCTAGCAAAGCTATCCCATGTCAATTTTCCCTTCCATTTGTCTAACTCGTGGAGAGCTAGAGGGAGGGTTTTTTCGGTAATAATCTTTTTAGGCATCGTCGTTACCCAGCATCAATTTTATGGTGGACTCTTCAACGAGGTCATGCCTATTAATAGTGGTATTGTACCCTTTCTGCTCTAAAGCTCTGCTTACCGGGCTTGGATCATGTTCTGGTGGAATCCACAAGACTGCACCTTCTGGAGTATCTTCTGACTCAAGAATTATTCTCTGCGTTCGAACATGCCCTAACTTCCAGCCGAGGTGAGTAACCCAAAGATCCGCTCCGTATGTCCCATCAGAAGCAGCAGCCTGAGCCTTTTCATATTGCTCAGTCAACTGAGACTCTAACCGCTTTATTCGCTCAAGAGTCTTAGGCATTCCCTTAATACACACATGCTCTTTACAGGTCATACAATCACTGCCACCCGCCTTGGTACAGGGTGACTGGGCAAAATCATGAACACACATCCCCCATTGGGTAACATCTGCAATACCGATCCGGTGAACCCCAAGATCCTCATAGCTGACAGGTAATTTTTCTTTGATGGCCTCCAAAGCAGTAGGCCGTGTTTTGCGCCGTAAAATACGCCTCTGCGTTTGTTCCCGCTCTTCACTAGTTCTTAAATCATAATGCCGGTTATCACTGATTTTTGCCCTCCCAGCCCATTGCGCCAACTGCCATGCATCCATACCTCCTCTTTCTGCATTGGTAGAGATCCATACTCTTAATTGATGCGACGACAGGCTTATGGGAGAGCCATCTTCGTCGGCATAGCCCATGCGCTGAAACAAAGTTTCTACGGGATTTTCCAGCCCATTTCGTGGAGATAACTGGTTATTCAACTGATTAACGTCTGGTAATACCCATGAGAACCGTTTAGCCTCGAACTCTTTATGAAATTCGTTGTCACGTATAAGGGCTAGAGCTTCCCATATGGGTCTATCGACAGAAGGTAAGTTAGGCCAATCATTATCTTTATATTCTTTCGCAACGTAATTGGCTAAATCCTTATAGCTTGGGTTTCCATCTTCACGAAGCTCTTTAATCCATTTGGTTTGGTGTGCTCCTAAAACATTCCAAGCTGTGATCAAGTTATAGTTAGTCGTTTTTTCAGTCATTCGATCAACAGTGGCTTGGGTAAAGTTCATTGCATACGCAAACTGGTAAGCATCCAATGGTTCATCTTCAGGAAAGTTTTTTGGCGTTACACAATGCTTATGACGAAAAAAAACATTTGGATTATCGTAGGCGAACTTTGCGGCATCTCTTGCAGGCTTGCCAATTTCTACCAACCGTTCATGCGCCTGAATGACGGTGGTTTCCAGATCCTTTGGAACCCACTTGAGTGTATGCCCAAAGCCTTTCTCAGCATACCACCTGACAGCCAAAGCACCGTTCTCAGCCCTGTGAAGGCAGTCAACCGTTAAATCTGACAATTCGCCAGCTCTGCCGGGAGCAAACATTAAAAAAACAAGAATACTTGTCCAATACTTATCTTCTTTTGTTTCCGCTTTGCTAAAGGCATCGGCGATAGCTAGCATCTGGTGCATAGAAGGACAGCGTTCGTCCTGCCACTTTCTGGATTTTTTATCAGTCCGTTTAGATTTTTCTTTTATCTTTTTAAATGGATTTTTCCAACGAGGTAAGGCGGGCAAAAACATTTTATCTTTCCTGATAAAATCAAATAATATTCCAACTTCATAACCAACCTTATTGAGTCGATCCAGATTCTTGACTCTTTCCCTTAGCAGCTCATCTATCTTACCGATCACCAGACCATCAGTTTTAAGAACATCCGCAACCCGATGAACCTCAATCAGTGCATCGTGAAAACAACGTAACGCAACCAGCTTCAGAGCAACACTTGAGACAGGCTTCATGCTTTGCGTATATCGCATATAAGCTTTCGCAAAGGACAAAAAAGGCTCAAGTAGTGGATCAAAATTTGCTGGGTTTGATGTTTCACGATATTGAGAGAAGGTAATCGCTATTCTGCGCTTCTTTTGCTGGTGATACCAGTTATTAACCTCCCATCCCCCTTGCTCATTATATAGGGTTAAGTTATCCCGACAGTGCTCGATGAAAGCATTATAATTCTGCTCACCTGTTAGTTCGGACTTAGGTTTAAAGTAAATAATATCAGACATTATAAAGCCTCCAGCTTTGACTTAATTGCGTCCCTTGCTGCTTTACACCGTTGGATAACATCCTGAACGGCTAACAGGAGCCTATCCGACGCTTGAATAACATATTTGGAAACTCCCATTTCTTCCTGATGCTTCCTTTCTTCTAAAACCTCCTGCAATACCTCTTCATGAGGGGCATCCCTCCACGGCTGAAAGTGATTACATGTATAACATGCCCTGTAACCATCTCTACAGAACGAGTACGTACCACAATTACCTACTACTTCGTTTTTTCCCACCTGCAAGCTTGCCATCCAGTCTATCCTGATAC
>NZ_JAHHPO010001054.1 GCF_024606365.1 Endozoicomonas sp. ONNA2 | reverse complement strand
ATCATCAGGAACACTGAGTTTAAAATGGGAAAGTTATTTTTAGACGACTCCTTATGAGTGAGCAAAAAATAAGTAGTAGGGATAATAATGTGAGCATTAAATCCCTGAAACTTGGTTTCAATAAGTACATATTCTCCCTGTACTTTTGATCCAATATAGTATTGCCATATAAATTGATCTGAATAATAAAAATATCAGAAAGCATGGATATATGTTCAATATATTTGATACATAATTCACCTCCATCACTTTGACCAATTGACTGCATAGCTTTAATTACATCACTGTCTCGATGAAACAAATCTATTGTTTTTTTTTCAAATCCTTTATATAGGGTTAACTTCCATTTATTAATTCCTCCACGGCTATTGGTTTTAAAATAAAAAAACTTGTAACGGTCACTACAAAAAGAGTCAATAGCGATAAAATCAGCCTCACTCCTAGTTAACTTCTCAACATCATCTACCCCAAACAAACAGAAAAACAAGAATGAACCAGAAAAAATAAACCTCCAAATTGTCTTTTTGGGAAAACCACAACGTAATTTATACATAACTTTTTAACCTTTCTAGAATCCCAATAGGCTTAATCCAGCAACCAGGTGTACCCATGAACCTTTTCATAATTAACGTTCCCTGATACTCTCCTGCTTAAACCGCAACAGCGGACTCAAAAAATACTCAATTAGTCGCCTCTGTCCGGTTTTGATTTCTACCGCCACTCCCATGCCAGGGCTCAGATTAACCCTGCGGTTTTCCACCGCCATCCAGGCTTTTTCTATCTCCACATTGGCCAGATAGCGCAGACCCTGCTCTTCATCGCTGACAGCATCATCCGAAATATGCGTCAGTTCACCGTTAATAATCCCGTATTTGGTAAAGTTGAAGGTGTCTATCTTGACTTCAGCCACCTGACCCTCATGGACAAAGCCAATATCCTTGTTCAGCACCCAGGCTTCGACTTCCATGGTTGCTTCCGCTGGCACAATCTGCATCAGGGGCTGTGCTGGCTGTACCACACCACCGATGGTATGAACCTGCAATTGCTGAACCGTCCCATCAATGGGCGAAAGGATTTGCTGCTGATCGTGCAATACCCTGGCCTTGATGCTCTCCTGTTTAAGACTGTCCAGCTGACGACGTAGCTGCTCCTGCTGGTCAAGGCTTTCCCGTCGGGTTCTGGCATGGAGGCTGAGCTGCTGATTCCGGATCGCTTCCATGTCCGCCGACAGTTGCTGTACGGCTGCCTGCTGCGCCTTAAGGTCTTCTTCCAGTTCAATACGTTGCTGCTCCAACTCCAGATATTGCACTTTAGAACCGTAGTTTTTCTGGTAAAGGCCAGCCAGCGCCCGGGTACGTTCTTCAATAATAGGGAGTACCCGTTGCAGTTTGGTGACAACAGCCTCAAGGGTTTGCCGTTCTGCTGCCTTGCTTTTCTGCTGGCTTTTCAGCGTTTCCGACGCTGAGACATAGTCTTCTATCTGCTGTGCCAACAGCTGCTCTTCAAAAAGCAAGGCTTCGGGTGTCCCGCTGACCTGGGCATCATTCAGATAGTGAGCCAATTCGGGTACTACCCGGTTGCCTGAATCCAGGTAGTGAACAAAGGTCTGCTCCCTGGCCTGCTGTAGCGATAACGCGGCGATCTCTTTGGACAACCTTACCCATTCAGCTTCGGTCACGGTATCCACCAGAGTGATCAAAGGATCACCGACGTTGACAACATCCCCTTCACGAACATGGATAGTCTGTACTTCCCCGATCACCATGGGCTGTATGGTTTTCACCCGCTCCCCCGGTACAATCTTGCCCTGGGCGGTAGCAACAATATCCACTTTACCCACACAGGCCCAGATAACCGCAATCGCAAATAGCAGTACAATCGCCCAGATAATAGCCCGACCCGCCGGACTGGCTGGCGTCTCTTCCACCTCCAGTGCGGCAGGAAGAAACTGGCGGCGATTTTTCTGCAGGGCTGTGGAGTTCTCACTGTGCGCCACCATCGTCAGTATCAGTCTCTGCACCGGCTGATAAACCCGCGTGGAGAACCACGTCATTGGGCACCCCATGTCTCTTGAGTCTGAACCGGCTGATGACGACCATCAACACTGCGAACTCCAACCTGAAGCTCATGCAGCCTGGCATAATGTCCCCGTCGTTTGATCAGCTCCGGATGCGCTCCCTGCTCAACAATACGTCCATGATCCATCACAATAATCTGATCAGCATCCCGAACCAGACGGTGTGCGATAATCAAAACCGTACGCCCCTGACTGATACGACGCATATTTTGCTGGATGATCGCCTCAGATTCATAATCCAGAGCACTGGTGGCTTCGTCAAAAATCAGTGTTTTTGGATTGGTCAACAATGCCCTTGCAATCGCAATACGTTGTTTCTGCCCACCGGAAAGTGAGCTGCCCTGCTCACCCACGACGGTATCGTAACCCTCGGCCAACTCCAGGATAAAGTCGTGGGCACCCGCCAGCCTGGCGGCCTCGGTGACCTGTTCGATGGTAGCTCCGGGATCAGCCAGGGCAATATTGTCCCGAACCGACCGATTAAACAGAAAATTCTCTTGAAGCACGACGCCAACCTGTCGGCGTAGCCAGGCCGGTTCTACCAAGGCAAGATCAACGCCATCCACAAACACACGCCCCGCTTCCGGAACATAAAGCCGCTGCACCAGTTTGGTCAGGGTGCTTTTACCGGAACCGGAGCGCCCGACAATGCCTATGACCTCGCCGGAGCGGATATTCAGGGAAATACTGTTAAGAATGGCTGGGCGATCGGGCTGATAACGGAAGGTGACATGCTCAAACCGAACATGGCCTTTGAGGTTAGGGAGTGTGGTCCGGTTAGGATCGTGCCCCGGTTCTGTTGGTGTGTTCAGTACATCACCGAGCCGCTGAACTGAAATCCCGGCCTGTTGAAAGTCCTGCCACAGTTGAACCAACTTGAGAATAGGCTGGCTGACACGACCGGCAATCATATTAAATGCGATGAGCATACCCACCGACAACTCACCATTAATCACCAGCGTAGCACCAACCCATAAGATCAATACCGTCACCACTTTATTGATCAGCCCCGCGATCTGACTGGCGATATTGCCGAGATTATTGGCGCGAAATGAAGCAGAGACATAGGCTGCAAGCTGGTCTTCCCATCGCCGTTGCATCTGGGGCTCCACAGCAAGACTTTTTAACGTTTCTACTCCGGTAACTGACTCCACTAAAAAAGACTGGTTCTCAGCCCCTCTCTTGAATTTCTCATTTGGTTAAACAGTCGAGAACCCAGCACCACATCAACACGGTTGGTCGTATGACTGAATACATAGGTACGCAGACCGTTAAGCAGCACATCAAAGACCGATATCACCAGCAAGCCGAAAGCAAGAACATCGAGTGTGGTCAACCCTTTATGGGTGAGCACCTTATCGATCACCACCTGAAAAAACAGAGGGGTTATCAGCGCAAATAGCTGAATAAAGAACGAAGCAATCAGTACTTCTGCCAGTAGCTTCTTATGTTTAAGAATCGCCGGAATAAACCAGCTGAAGTCAAACTTATCGCTGATCCCTGGCAATAGGGATCGTTTGGTCATCAGGAAGACATGAGTCCCCAGCAGAGATTCCAGGACATCGGAGGATACCGTTTCAGGCGTACCCTTAAGTGGATCCTGAATCAGTGTTTTGCCATCATGAACACGGGTAAAATAGCGGCCGTCTGCATGTTGTGCAATGGCTGGTAAGGGAATACGGTCAAGAGACTTGACATCCGCCTTGATTTTGCGGGCTTTCAGCTTGAGAAATTTGGCGGCTCTTAAAAGGCCATTGTCATCCAGATGGGTCGCTGAGTCAGTAAACTGATGCTTTAGCTGGGCAGAATCCGCAGCCAAACCATGAAATCGGGCAAGTGACACCAGACAGAAAACGGCCGCATCTGTACTTCTTACATCCATGTGTATCCATACTCCTGACAGCAAAATCTGTTGCATTTCCTAATGCATACAACAAAATATTTTGTTTTATGTGGAATGTAAATAGTTATCTGTGAATCATTTTAAGGATGCGGAACAAAAGGCATTCTTTATCAGAGTGTGAGATTTAAGTTCAGAGAATGTTTACCAGAAAACGGGGGAGAGAGTATCAGCAAATTGAGTAAGTCCGGATCTGGTATCTGGAGGCTCTCAGGCGTCTATTTGGTAAATACCAGAACTTTGTCTGCATGGACACATGCAGCACGGTGTGCCATCAACAGTAGAGGTGGTCACTTCTAAACAGCAGGCCGTTCCATTTTGGGCAGCGCCACTACTCAACCACATGGCAGGTTTTTCCGGTTACGGGGGGCCATAAAAAATGGTATTGCTGCCAACAGTCAGTTATAGGCACGGTTATTCAAGCATAGCCGTAGCTATGTAACCGGAGTCGTAACGCCGTACGGCTGCATGGATGCAGGAGCAGTTGCCGAGAGTACCTGCACAAGGAGTCAGACATATATGATTTCATATGGCTAGCTACTTATGATCAAACACCAATGGGATAGCAAGTATTTACACTTAGGGTGATTATTCGCATTTTCACAGGTATGCTTACAAAGCAGATTCAGGGAAGACTAATATAAAACACACAACACAAACCATAAGGAAACAGAATGGGAAAGTCTCTATTTATACTCACCACCGCAGCATCTCTGGTTGCTTCAGCACTGGTAAACGCCGGGGAAAATTACAATTACTCTCATATCACTGCCGGGGCTGGATTCGGGGATTCTGAAATTGATGAACATACCATTGATGAAACCAGCTGGTTTGTAGAAGGGGCTTTTGAATCAGACTCCCTGCCGCTTATCCTTGAGGCCGGTTACGCCTACTCTTCAGTCAATGATGGTGAATTAGTCAATGATGCCAGCCTTGATGGAAACACCTATTTTGTCGGCAGCAAATTCGTTATCTCTCCAACTGAACGTCTTGATATTCTTCCCGGCATCGCTGTTGGTAGAACAGATTCGACTGTAACCCCGGGTTCTGGCGAAGTTAAAACCGAGATTACCTCCTATACAGGGTCACTGGATGTACGATTCCACCTTGAGCGTGGCCTTTGGCTAACAACCGGCTATGCATACCGGGATTACGATGAAAATCTACTTGATAACATTGATTTGTTTAACATCGGCGCCGAATATGTAGTGAATGATGACTGGGCATTTGGCCTGGACTATAACAGCACCTCAGATAATAACCTCACCCGCTTATTTGCCAGGGTATTCTATTAAACAATCAACCAGCCTCTTAACCGGAGGCTGGCATTACATTAAGACATTACCCAATTCAGCTTTATCGATAAGATGACAAACACTATTAGAGCTATAGTACGATTGAAGACTATCGTATTTCATGGAAGAAAATAATGAAATTAACAGAAATAACCTCAGCCGCCAAAGGGGTCTACGATCAAACTTTGCAGTCTAATAAAGGCTTTATCAGGGCGCTTTCCAGTGCTGCGAGTTGCTTCTTCAACAGGCGGAAAGTAGAAAACTGGCATGAATTGAACACAGTTGCTGCTCCTGAAGGTCGGGAGTCAGAAGAGGAGAAAACAAGCATCAATGACCGTACGACAGCCCCCCGAGATATGCAGAGTGAATTAAAATCGGTGTTAGAAAACAGAGCCTTAGCCGTGAAGTCCCGGGGCAGTGACAGCGAGTTAGAGGGTGAGTACGATTCTGCCGGTATAAAAGGAAACGATCAGGAAGCATCTGTTGCAGAACCAAATAGAACAGCAAAACAGTCTGAACCGGCTGATGATACACTTATACCCGGTAGCGGGGGAGAGAAGCTTAATCACAAAGCTGCACGCGACAAAATAGAAGTTCGCCCGCGTGATCGCAGACCCCCCACCCGCAAACCTGGCCGGCACTGATAGGCTAAAGGCGCTGAAGGTGCCAGACGGCTGTCCGAGAATAGACTGCTCCCTACTACTTCGTTTTTTCCCACCTGCAAGCTTGCCATCCAGTCTATCCTGATAC
>NZ_JAHHPO010001053.1 GCF_024606365.1 Endozoicomonas sp. ONNA2 | reverse complement strand
AGAGTGTCGGCACAAGGAGTCAGAAATATATGATTTCATATGGTTAGCTACTTATCCCCAATCAAAGTCCAGTCTGGCAACCGTTGACCAATGACTGGTGAACTTTCCAAGGATCACAAGATTATGTCACGAAATAGCCGTAGAGGGTTTCTGCTTGCCGCTCTGGCGGGCGCGGTGTTGAATGCCCAGGCTGCTCCAACTCAGTACAACCTGCTCGATGTCTACAGTATGGCGCTGAAGAATGATGCCCAGTTGGCGGCTGCCCGGGCATCCATGAAAGCGACCCTGGAGACTGTTAACCAGAGCCGGGCTGCATTGCTGCCCTCCCTGGGGCTGTCTGCCAATACTGAATATAACAAAGCGACTCGTGATTATGTCAGTGGTGGGGACCAGAAAGATAACTACAACTCCCATGGCTGGGGTGCCACATTGACTCAGCCCCTGTTCAATATGAACAGCTGGTTTAATTTTGAGCAGGCCAAGTCTGTTGGTGATCAGGCATCTGTCGTATTTGCCAATGCCCGGCAGCAGTTGATCCTGCGTGTGGCCGAGTCTTATTTTAATGTGCTCAGATCGGAAGATAACCTGATGACGGCCAAGGCCCAGGAAAGAGCATTGAAGCAGCAAATGGACCAGGCACAGGAACGTTACAATGTTGGCCTGATTGCCGAAACCGATGTCCTGGATGCTCGGGCAGCCTATGACAATGCCCGTGTTGCCCGTATTCAGTCAGAAAACCAGGTATTTATCAGCTACGAACAGCTGCGTACCATTGTCAATCAGGATGTAACCGATATTGCTCACCTGGAAAAGGCGATGCCGGTGGTTGCTCCGACACCTGACAACGCCGAAGAGTGGGTAAATACGGCACTGACCAATAACCTGGGATTGAAAGCTTCCCGGGAAGGGATAATGGCTTTCGAGTCCAAAGTAAAAGCCAGTAAGTCCGGATATGCTCCAACGGTTAATGCCTTTGCCAGTTATAACTACAGCTCCAGCAACTCTTCTTCTGCAAGGAGCCCCAAGACTATTATTGAAGGTTTACCTGCACAGACTCCAACCGGTGACGGCAAGCAGACGGTTATTGGCGTTCAGTTTGATCTACCGATCTTCTCTGGCGGTGCCACCACAGCGGTTACCCGTCAGGCGGGCTACCAACTGGAAGAGGCCCAGAAAAATTATGATCAGCAACTTCGGGATACCAATGCCAATACCCGTAGCCTGCTGAGAACCGCGACCTCGGATGTGGACCGGGTTCATGCCAGTTGCCAGGTGATTCTCTCGTCGGAAAGTGCGCTGAAAGCGACCCAGAGTGGCTATGAGGTGGGTACCCGCAGCATCACTGATGTTCTGGACGCCCAGCAGCAACTCTACTCTTCTATCAGTAACTATCAGAACACCCGTTATGATTTTATTGTCAATACGCTCAAGCTCAAGCAGGTTGCCGGTACGCTCAGCCCGGCAGATCTGGAAGCGCTGAACCAGTGGATGACGAATGCCAGTGATGAGCTGTCTGTACCGGATAAGTGCCGTGGTTAATGGCCGATAATCGAGATTTGGTAAAAATGGTGCATTTTTAATGGTGCGCAGAGAACAATAAATGGCCGTTAATGTTGAATCCACTCTTCTATACTGAGTTAGTACCCGACTATGGATGATAATGTCATGGATGAGCATATCAAGAACTGTGAAACCCGGATGAAAAATTATGTGGATGATGGCTGCTCTCTGGCGGAGGCTTTTCTAAAGACTTTTGCTTATGAAGACCTGGAAGAGCAGCAAAGGGTTATGAAGCGGATTCTTGGTAAATTGTCCATTCAGGGGTTGCAATCCGGCAACGATTATTACTTTGTGGATGGCAGCCGTTTGAATATTGACCCTGCTGTGGATTCAATGCTGGCCACCAAGTATTCCAATACAAACTTGCGCCCCGGACTTTAGAAATTGTTATTTGTCCGATGGCATAAGATCATCAACCAGCATCAATGTCTTTTTCAGTGCTCCCCGGTTGTCACGGACAAACTCTCCGGCATGGAGACTCATGCTTTCATACTCCTCTTTATTCTGTACTAAGCTGATGGCGCTCCGGGCGAGCGCCTCGCTATCGTTAACAATTTTCAAACCTCCCGCCTGAATCAGGGAATTACTGATCTCTTCAAAATTAAATACATGTGGTCCGGACAAAACCGGCAGGTTTAGTGCGGCGGGTTCCAACATATTATGCCCACCCGTGGGTATTAGACTGCCACCCACAAAGGCTATGTCCGATGCGGCGAACAGCTTCATCATTTCGCCCATGGTGTCTCCGAGAATAACCCTGGTCTCATCAGAGGGCGCGGTTCCTTCGCTGTGACGGACCACCGGGAGCTGGTTGTCCAGGACCAGCTGGTGGACACTGTCAAACCGCTCAGGGTGTCTGGGGACTAACAGCAAGCGCACTTCCGTTAACTCTGTCAGAATGGTTTTGAACGCATCAAGTACCTGTTGATCCTCGCCTTCATGGGTGCTGGCGGCCACCAGAATACGAATCTCGCTGCCCATACCTTGCTGCCACTTCTGCCGAAGTGCGTGACCTGCGGTTATGGTGTCAGGTGAGACGTCCAGATCAAACTTGATACTGCCTGTCACGTTGAGCTGCTGTTTGGGCAGGCCAAGTTCCAGAAATCGCCGACCAGTCTCATGGTTCTGGGCGGCAACCATATTGATCTCCCTGAGCATGGGGCGAGTGAGAAAACCGAAGCGCTTATAGCCTCTGGCTGAGCGTTCAGAGAGTCGGGCATTGGTAACCAGCACAGGAATCGAACGTTTATGGCAGGCTGCGATCGTGTTGGGCCACAGCTCGGTATCAACAACGATGGCCAAGACCGGTTTTACCTTGTCCAGAAATCGCCTGACAGCACCGGGAAGATCGTAGCTGGCATAGACATGATCCACGCTGTCGCCATGAATTTTGCCAACCTGGGCTGAGCCTGTGGGTGTCATGGTGGTGATTAACACGCGATGGGTTGGGTAGTTCTGCTGCAGCTGCTTTACCAACGGGCCACTGGCAATGGTTTCCCCCATGGAGACCGAGTGTACCCAGATAATGGGTTTGTCTGGGACGGGAAGGCTGAAGAAGCCAAATCGTTCCCTTTTTCTCTGCCAGTACGCCGGTGCTTTTTTGGAGCGAAAGTAAAGGCGAACCAATGCCAGGGGAGATATCAGGTAAAGCAGCAGAGAATATAAGAAACGACTCATGAGATAATACAGATTTAGATTAATTTGGAATTGAATATTAACAGAGCCCCTGTCTGCCTTCATGAAAATTGCGCCGGGTCAGTTCTCAGGAAGTCTTTAATGAAAAACAATCGCCATTTCATCGGGTTTCTGTTCCATAACTACTTATTCAGACTCCTTAATCTGTTAAAAGTTCTTCTTGATTAGATATTTTTTCCCCTGCAGTTGTCAGCCTTTATAATCCGTGCACCTATTGCTGACAGGCTGGAATTCCCATTATGGGCAGCAATTCAACACACACTTTGATGGTACAGGGCACCACCAGTGACGCTGGAAAAAGTGCCCTGGTCGCGGGCCTTTGCCGGGTTTTCAGGCGTCATGGTATCCCGGTAGCACCGTTCAAGCCCCAGAATATGGCCCTGAACAGCGCCGTTACCGGGGATGGTGGTGAAATTGGCCGGGCCCAGGCTGTGCAGGCGGCTGCGGCAGGGCTTGAACCGCACACGGACATGAACCCTGTGTTGCTGAAACCGAACAGTGATACCGGTGCCCAGGTGATTGTTCATGGCCGAGTGGTGGGGGAAATGAATGCCGCTGAATATCATGCCTGTAAACCGGAAGTCATGGCCGCCATTTTGCGTTCCTGGCACCGGCTGCGGAGTCAATACCAAAACGTGCTGGTGGAGGGCGCTGGCAGTCCGGCCGAGATTAATCTGCGCGAAGGCGATGTCGCCAATATGGGCTTTGCTGAAGCGGCGGATTGCCCGGTGATTATCATTGCGGACATTGACAAGGGCGGGGTGTTCGCCCATTTGTACGGCACCCTGGCATTGCTCCCGGAGTCCGAACAGGCGCGGGTGAAAGGATATGTGATTAACCGTTTTCGGGGTGATGTAAAACTCCTTGAGCCCGGACTGCGCTGGCTTGAAAGAAAGACCGGCAAGCCGGTGCTGGGCGTTTTACCTTTCCTTCACGGGTTGCATCTTGAGGCAGAAGATGCGGTGATTGCCCGGCAACATGTTGATGAGCAAAAAAAGGTATTGAAGGTCGCTGTGCCGATTCTGACCCGTACCAGCAATCACACCGATTTCGACCCTCTGCGCCTGCATCCTGAAGTGAATATTCACTTTGTCGGAAAAGGCCAGTCTATTCCGAACTGTGATCTGGTCATCATTCCGGGGACTAAAAATACCCGCACCGATCTTGCCTTTCTCAAAGACAATGGCTGGGATCAGGATATCCTCAGGCACCTGCGCTATGGTGGCAAATTGATGGGCATTTGCGGCGGTTACCAGATGCTGGGTAAGGCAGTGCATGATCGGGAAGGGATTGAAGGTGCCGCCGGAAGCTCACAAGCGTTGGGTCTGCTGGAGCTGGAAACCACCATGGTTCGTCAGAAGACCCTGACCCGGGTCAGTGGCACCCTGCAGCTGCCCGGTCAGGAGCCGGTACCCGTCACCGGCTATGAAATTCATGCCGGACAGACCACCGGCGTAGCCCTGGAAAAACCGTTAATCCAGCTGGATCAGGCGGTTGCCGGAGTAATGTCAGACGATGGTCAGATATTTGGTACCTATCTCCATGGCGTGTTTGAACAGCCCGATGCCTGCACGGCCATTTTGACCTGGGCCGGTTTGCAGCAAGCTTCAAGGATTGATTATCACCGGTTGCGGGAGGAGGGTATCAACCGAATGGCGGATGCTATCGAAAAACATCTCGATATGGGTACAATCTTTGCCTTGTGTAATGTTGAGCCCTGAATTCAGGAACCACAAAGTCACAGAGGCACAAAGAAAGCGTAACAAGACTGCCCATGGCAACTGGGTTATGAATGTGCCAAAAAATTCCTCCGTGTCTTTGTGGTTAAAAGAAGGGAACCACAAAGACACAAAGTTTTTTATGGGCTTGCCCGGGCTACGCCCGGCAAACAAATAAAGGCTTCCTCCGTGTCTTTGTGCCTTTGTGGTTCAAAACCGGCTTTCCAGATAGGAGATGAACGCCAGAAATGACTGAACAAAAAGGCTACCGGCTAACCCGTATCTATACCCGAACGGGCGACAAAGGCATGACCCGCATTGGTGATGGCCAGCAGCTGCCAAAATCTCACCCAAGGCTTCATGCCATCGGTTCTGTGGATGAAACCAACAGCTGGCTTGGCCTGTTGATCCGCGCCCTGAAGCAGGGTAATGAAGTCACTGAACACCAGTTGCAACAGATTCAGGATATCCAGCACCGGCTGTTTGATGTGGGTGGTGAGCTGGCCATGCCGGGTTATCAGCTTATTCAGGAAGCCCATACCCGGGCGATTGAGGCGCTCATTGACCAGCTCAATGAACCATTGCCGCCACTGAAAAACTTCACATTGCCAGGTGGTGGCCAGTCTGCCTGTTATTGCCATATGGCCCGAACCGTATCCCGTCGGGCTGAGCGGCATATTATCGAGTTAAACGAAGCAGTTCAGGACAGTGGTGAAAAGATCAACGAACCATTGCTGAAATTTGTGAATCGGTTGTCAGACCTGATGTATGTGCTCGGCCGTCACTGCGCATTGCAGGACGAAGGAGAAGTCTTATGGCTGGCGTCTGAGAAAAGCAAAACGGCCGATCAGGAGTAAAACAAGGACAGAAAATCGACAAGCCCCTAGTGATTTAAGACGAATGTTCGGTTAGGATTGCCAAACTTTGCAAGGGTTTCGTCA
This sequence comes from Endozoicomonas sp. ONNA2, assembly GCF_024606365.1. Classification (GTDB taxonomy): domain Bacteria; phylum Pseudomonadota; class Gammaproteobacteria; order Pseudomonadales; family Endozoicomonadaceae; genus Endozoicomonas. The sequence goes on along the minus strand of NZ_JAHHPO010001053.1, from coordinate 3,990 downwards.
GTGATTGGTTGCAATCACGACGCTTTTGACCGCTCATTTCGGATGTAGCCAATAAGTCATAAAGAGGGAACAGGGTGAAAAACCCTGACTGTACCCGCAACTGTAATGGAAGAGTTCTGCGCAATTTATGCCACTGGGTTAAACCGGGAAGGCCGCCTGGAACGATGACGCCAGAGTCAGGATACCTGCCTTTGCAAAGCCCAAAAAGAGAGTCTGCACAGGCAGGCTGAACCGGGCGGGTAACCTGGCGGCTGGGAACACATATCCTTTGCAGTGCTTTTTCTGAAAAGTGCTGTGGCCGCCTGCCGCCCTGAGTATTGGTTGTGACTCAGGGACACCATGACGACACACTCCGTACCAGACAAGACACTGAAGAGCAGGCTGCTCCGGGCAGTGCTGATTATCGCCTGTGCCGTGTCATTACCTTTCAGTACCGTCCGGGCCAGCGAGTCTGACAGCCCGAATTGTGTCACCGATATGAGTGGCCGCCCTGTCTGCCTGGATACCCGTGCGCCCGGCATCATCAGTCTGTCCCCGGGTGCCACTGAATTGCTATTTGCTGCCGGTGCCGGTGATCGTGTTATGGCGGTTGATCAGCACAGCGATTTCCCTGCAGCGGTAAAACAACTGCCCAATGTGGGGGGCTACCCCAACGTAAATGTTGAAGCCATCCTGGCCATGAAACCCGATCTGGTGGTGGTCTGGACCGGAGGTAATTCCCCGAAGGTGATTGAGCAGCTGGAGTCCCTGGGCATCAGCACCTTTCATATCGATGTGGTGGATTTTGCCGGCATTGGGCAGGCGATCCGACTTCTTGGGCAGGTGGCCGGAACCGAAAAAGCAGCGGACCGTGTTGCTAGCGACTTCACCAATCGTTTGAACACATTGCACAGTGATTATGGCCACCGTGAGCCGGTATCGGTGTTCTTTGAAATCTGGCGCTCCCCACTGATGACGGTGGGTAATGGCCTGGTTATTGATGATGTCATTTCCTTGTGTGGTGGCCGGAATATCTATGGTGATGTCTCCGGGCGTATTCCCAAAATCGGTGTTGAATCCCTGATTACCCGTGATCCACAGGTCATTATTGGCTCCGATCCGAAAGGCGATACCCCACAAACCCGCAAAGCGTTGCTGGACTACTGGAGCCAGTGGCAAAGCCTGCAGGCGGTACAGCGCCAACAACTGTTTTCGCTACCCAGTGATTTGATTGCCAGACCAACGCCCAGGATTCTGGAAGGGGCAGAGCTGATCTGTCGGCAATTGCAAGTGGTGCGCTCAAAGGCAAGCCATCGGGAATATGTGGCTTCTCAGACACCAGCCTCATGAACAGGGTCCGTTCTGAAAGGCAGACTCCTGAATTTTTTAAGACCATTCGCTTACGTTAAGGATGCAAATAAAGTGTCGTTTAATCAGCGTTCTATTTTTGTACGCACCGGGCTTTCTGTTGCTGTGGCAATGTCCGTGATGAGTTCTGTTGCCGTGGCAGAAGAGGTTTATAAGCTTGAGGAGGTTGTTGTTACTGTGGCAAGGACCGCTCAAACTGTTGATGAGACGTTGGCTCCTGTGACGGTGATTAATCGGGAGCAGATTGAGCGGAGTCAGGCAACTTCCGTTACAGAACTTCTGACCCAGGCACCGGGGGTTCAAATCGCCTATACCGGTGGTGTCGGCAGTAAGACGGGTGTTTATTTGCGAGGTACCAAAACACAGCAGACACTGATTCTCGTTGATGGGCATCGTATGAATGGAGCTTATGCTGGTGAGGCTCCCTTACAGTATTTAGATCCAGATCAAATCGAACGGATAGAAATTGTCCGTGGACCGCGTTCAACGCTATACGGCGCTGATGCAGTAGGGGGCGTTATCAATATCATCACTAGAAAAGGTGGAAAAGAACCGGAATTAACCGTCAAGGTTGGTGGTGGTAGCCGAAATACCGGCGAATATGCGTTGAACTTCAATGGGTCAGTTAGCAGGACACAGTTCAATCTGGGGGCTCGTCTGTTTGAGACTCAAGGCTATGATCGCACGACGAATCAGCTAGGTTCAGACGGGGATGATGATGCGTTTCGCAATAAGTCCATTTCGGGCAGTTTGTCCCATCGTTTTGAAAATGGTGTTGAAGCAGGGGTTAATATCTCTCACTCCGAAGGCAAGGCTGAATACGATAACAGTTATGGTAGCAGCACGCCGGAGTATCCAATTTCATTTTTTGAACAAACGACATTCAATGCTTATGCATCCTTACCGGTCACTGCGGTGTGGAATACGAAAATTGATGCAGGTTATGTCAGGGATGATCGAAAGGACGCAGGAGCTTACCCGAGCTATGCGGAGGGCGAAATCCTTTCCCTGAGCTGGCAGAATGATATTGCCTGGGCCGATGAGCAATTACTGGTTGCGGGTGTCGACTATTCGGATGATAAAGTAACCAGCAGTAATAACTATGCTGTTGATGAACGTTATAATGTTGGGTTGTTTGCCCTTAATCAATCATCTTTTTCTGGTAGCGATCTACAGATAGGTGGACGTTTTGACAAGAATGAAGTGTACGGCAATAACACTACGGGCAGTGTGTCCTGGGGCTTTGATTTGCCAGCAGACACTCGTCTGATAGCCTCTTACGGAACAGCATTCAGAGCACCTCCATTTATTGACCTTTATTCTCCATATGGTCCAAATCCAGATTTGAAACCAGAAGAAGCCCGAAATGCTGAATTAGAATTACGGGGTGTCTGGAGCCAGGACACTCAGTGGTCGGTCAGCCTGTATCAGAATGATATGGATAATATGCTCGATTATAATTCTGATGCGGGTCGTACAGAAAACATTGCCAAAGCCAGAATGCGTGGAGTTGAGTTTGTGCTAACCTCCCGGATTTATGACTGGGATCTAAATACTAATTTGAGTTTTGTTGACCCGGAAAATCTGTCAGGGGTGAATGCTGGCAAAACGCTGCATCGCCGAGCCAAACAGCTTTTTACCATGAACGTTGACAGAAATTTTGGCAAATGGGCGATTGGAGGAACCTTTAGAGTCCAGGGAAAAACATGGGATAATGCAGCAAATACGCTTGAAATGCCCGGATTCGGTACTTTTGATTTAAGAGCGTCCCTTAATGTCACTCCTGAGTTGAAAACGCAGCTTAAGGTTGTCAACGTGTTGGATAAAGAATATACAACAACTAATGGCTATATAGATGAGCCCAGAGGTGTTTTCGCTACGCTTATTTGGTCGCCTGAGCTATGAACTTCTCCTCGTTCCCACGCTCTGCGTGGGAATGCAGACCGTGCTATCAATAGGCTCTGCAGTGTTTGCCAGCTCCCGTACGCATTCCCACGGGGACCGTGGGAACGAGGCTGCCTCTGCAATAAACAGGTTATGCCATGACTCTGAAGTACTCCGGCGATATCCGCGAACTCTGCTACCCATTTATCTACGAAGACTCCCCCTTGTGTGATTATGAAATTATCACCGACGAACTGTGCGCAACCCTCGGTGGCGTGATCAGTGAGCTGGAAGGAGATCAGCGTTTTGTGGATATTTATGATTTTCTGGATCAACTGCAGCCCGGAATATTCCATATGAATGGCTCAGTCCGGGGAAAGCAGGCAATTTTTGAACAGCAGATACAGTGGCTGGCAGGCTACTTTGACCAATACCAGAAAGAGATTGAAGGCCAGCTGCACGGCTTTGTACTTCCCAGGGGCGGCCGTCCCGTACAGTTACTTCACAGTTGTCGTTCACTCTGCAAAAAGGCGGTGAGAGCGTTGGTCAAGGTAGATGCTTACGGCATTGAGGTCCCGGATGAGTTACATCGGTTTGGCAATCTGCTCTGTAACCTGTTCTTCCGTTTAACGGTGGTGATCAATCGCCGGCTCGGCATTGTAGAACCTGAATACCAGAGTTTGAGCTATAGCCTGAAGCCCAATGCACTGACTTAAGCGTGAAAGCCTTGCCATAGTTAGTTAAAAGACTTTCACCACA
>NZ_JAHHPO010001052.1 GCF_024606365.1 Endozoicomonas sp. ONNA2 | reverse complement strand
GAGTGCCGGCACAAGGAGTCAGAAATATATGATTTCATATGGTTAGCTACTTAGTGCCCAATTCCAGAATGTACTGGCTGTAGTCTCTGATCAGGCTATTCAGCCAGTGCTCAAGCTGTTTGGCCTGAGACGCGTCACCTCTATGGCGAATTTTTCCACGCCCCGACGGAGTTCTCCAAGGGTAATCACGCTCAGGTAGAGTGGCGATGCCTGTTGAGTCGCCTCTTTAAAGAATTCCTGAACACCGGGGTTGGCTTTTTGTCTCTTGCGGATTTCACTGATGACATTGGTATCAATCAAATACATTAGCATCACCACTGTCTTCGAGACGCTCGAAGTCATCATCATTACCGACATTGGGGATACTTTTCAGGGCTTCAGCAAAACTCTTTTTTTTGGGCTTTAATAGAACCGATTCAAGAATCCGACGGTATTCGGCCTCTGCGCTGAGCCCATTTTTAGCTGCTTGAGCCTTAAGTGCTTCGACGATTTTTTCGTCAATATTACGAACGATCAGGTTAGCCACGATCCACCTCCTGAATACCCTGTAAAAATGATAGCGTTGATATCATTTTTGGTCAGCGCCTTCCGGAATCTATTTCCTTACGCTTTAACGTATTAACTTTTTTAACCATAAATTCTTCCGGAGTGAGTACCGGGATTTCGGCTAACCGAAAGTCTTTGGTATTGCGGGTAATGATGGCTTCAGCTCCGGCCTGTATCGCCGCAGCGTACAGTGCGGCATCTTCAAAATCGCTAAACCCGCTATCAAGGGCGTGCATTAATATGGCCTGATCCACTGGTGCCACCTGATAAATTTGTAACAGCTTTTTGATGGCAGCGCTGCCTTTGGCTTTGCCGATGGTTTTGCAGGTGAGGTAATGAAGGGTGGTCAGGGTTGTGGCGCAGAGTATGCCATTGAGTGTTCTGCGCTCCACTCTGCCCATGATGGATGATGAGTGAGCCACAAACGGTTCCCGTTCAAACAGGACATCCAGAATAACGTTGGTATCCACCAGGATCTTCATAGATATTTGTCTTCCAGATTTTTTTTGTAGTCCTTGTCTGCATCGTCTATCCCGGCATCAGCCAGCAGGCCTTTCAGGCTTTGGGTTAACGGTGGTAATGGTTCATCTTCTGTCACATGACAGGTCAGGTCTGCAAAATAGTCAGCCACCAGTTGCGATAACGATTTGCCGTGTTGTGCCGCGTATTTTTTTGCATTGTTGACCAGTTTGTCTTCTACCCGAAGCGTTAGTTTATGCATGATGATCACCTTGGCGTATCTTTTTTTAAATAGTACGTCAGATAGTGTAATTCGTTCACGACAGGAAGGTTTAACGAATTCCACGAAATTCTCCATCCATAACTGACGCATTGGGAGCAAAGCGGCGGGGTCGCCTGGTACAAGAAAGCGTTAAAAACCATACCAATACCACCGTCTTCGAGGTTGTCGCAAAAGGCTCTGAAAAGAAGGGGAACCACAAATTCACCAGGAAGAGCTTTTCTTTTCCTTTGTGCCTTTGTGGTTCAAGGCTTTTATGCTTTTTGTGACAGTCTCCAATATCCTCAATTTTCTGCCATCCTCGCTACGGGCGCTATTCTCGAACAGCCTCTCAGGAGCCTGTCCGAGAATAGATAATAAACTGGTAGCAGGTTGGAGTTTGCGTTGGGCAAAGCTGACCATCTTCTTCACAGAGTTTTCAGTAGTGGAAGCGGCATTGGAGTATGAACAGGTTGTCGTTGCTGTAGGCGTATACCAACCTGTGTTCCTGGTCAATTCTACGTGACCAGAATCCTGAAAAGTGACCTTTCAGGGGTTCGGGCTTTCCGGTTCCTGCAAAAGGGGTGCGCATACATTCTGTAATTAACTTTGTGACTTTTCTGGCTTTCGGTCTGTCGTTGTCCAGCCAGTATTGAAAGTCTTCCCAGGCTTCTTCAGACCAGCTTGAGGTGACCTTTTTCAGGTTGCTCATAATTCCGGCAGATCCCTGATGATGCCTTTATTGGCTTTGAATTGTTCGGCGGCAGATTTCAACCGCCTGGCATTTTCAGGAGACGAGAGCAGATACAGTGTTTCCATCAGGCTGTCGTAACTTTCTTTCGACATAACCACCGCATCCTCTGCATCACGCCGGTGAATGATGGTGTGGGTTGCATCATTAACAACGCTGTCCAAAACGGCTTTCAGGTTTTTTCGCAGTTCTGTGTAGGAAACCACATTCATTTTATTCGCCGAGTACTTGTACGTGTTAGAGTACAAGTATAATGACCTTTTAAGCATTGCCAAGGAAGGTAATACGCCGAGTGTCTGTTCGGATTGGAAAAAAATGGGTGGATGAGCCGGCGGGTGTGCTGGATAAGGTCTACGTCTGCGGCCTTTTTGGGTCTGATTAATCAAGCGTTGAAGGTTCAGCGTTTCAACGCTGTAACCTTGAAACATTGCCTTTCAGGCCATTCCCAGCCACAAAGCCATCAGCCGGGTGATTTCTGTCAGTTCCTGCTCGCTGAGTGAACCGATGGTTTTGCCGATTTTGTCCGCTTTTATGGAGGTGATTTTATCGACCATTACCTGAGAAGTTTTGTTGAGTCCGTTGTCTTTACTCTCAAACAGGGTGTAGCGGAATAGTGGAACATCCCTTAACTCGCCTGTGATTGGCAGGATCGTTATTGAAGGGTGGTCCGGGAACAGGTTGGACTGGATGATCAGGGCTGGCCTTGGTTTGCCGTAATCTCCCTTGACTGAGACAGTGACGATATCGCCACGCTTCATACCCAGCCCTCATCGTCGCTGGTCTGTTCAATCCAATCCAGGGTGTCACTTTCGGGTTTATCAGCCTTGAGGATGGTCGATTGTCGCTGACACTCCGGGGCGAAGCCTTCGACCCGTGTATCCGGAACCCAGATTTGCAAAGGGCGTAAACCGGCTTGACGCAGGGTTTCCCTGTGACGTTCTACCCGTTCCCGGGTGGACTTGGGGGGGTGAGGATTGGTGGACATAACGCCTCCGTAGCTGTGTTCCCGGTAAGGGTGATTACGTTACATGTAACGTAGCAGGCAGGGTATTAATGTCAAGTTGAAAATCACCGGTGATTTTGGGAATGTTTAATCATCAACAAAAAATCCATGGTCAGGTCTGATTCTTGACTCTCTCTAACCCTGTTCTATATGAAAGCAGCTTTCGAAAAGTTCCCGGCTTCTTCTGTACAAGACATTATCATCAAGCGCATCAAAGCCAATCATTTTTATGATCCGAGCCGGACGAATATTAATGGTTATCCTTAAAAGGTGTTTTGCTTTTCAAGGCTTTAATAGCCTTTCAGGCGTAGTGGCAATATCTGGAAAATTGCACAGCAGTTTTTTATCCCGGGTGACAAGTGGGCAGTCGAATGTTTCTGCCAATACCACAAATAACGCATCGTACGCCGGATGTTTTGCATAAGGTTCCAGTGCTTTAAACCATAACCGCTCACTGCTGGTTACCGATGTGATCAGGGCTTCAGCTCGTTCGGTTGCCTGTATGGCCTGATGCAGGACTGCTGATGGGTTATCCATTGTCAGGCGATATTACAGAACTCAGCCCGGAACAGGTCAGGCACATGGATGTATTCGGTTTTTGCCAGTACGGCCAGGGCCTCCTGCCGGTGCACAGGTTCATTAAACAGACCATCGAGTCGTTAACAGTGCGGCTCATGGTCGGCCTTTATTTCGCCAGGTGTCCATGTCTTTGGCCGGGCTTTCCGGCAGTTCTTTCCAGCTGTTTTTAATGGCGTTAATCAGGTCAGACTTTTGTTGATAGCAGGCTTCAAGCAGCTCCCGCACTTCTTGCTCCATGGAACGGTGGCCAGCTTTGGCGCTGGCTTTCAATCGTTCGATCAGATCGTCCGGCAGGTTTCGGATGGTCAGGGTTGCCATGGAGATTGCCTCCTTAAACGAGTGATTAACCAAAAATGCTAGCATGTCGCCAGGAGGCTGTCCGAGAATACCGCCCGTAGCGAGGATGGCAGAAAATTGAGGATTAAAATTCGGTTTTGTGTTGTTTAGCCGTGG
>NZ_JAHHPO010001051.1 GCF_024606365.1 Endozoicomonas sp. ONNA2 | reverse complement strand
AGCTCAGGATGAACGGAGATCGAGTTCAAAATGTCGAAATTATTTCAGGACAATTACTTCATTGTTGCGTTATTCGGTCAGCTTGATGGTAAGTACGCTTATTGTCTGATCTCCCTGATAAAGTCTTCTGGATTGCCATTCAATTCAGTTTGCCAGTCCTGCATAGTGACCGTGATTTTTGCCAGCCATTCTGATTTGATTCTATATTCTCCAGATACCCATTAATTATGAAAACTGTTTTTATTGTCGGCCATGGTGGAATGGTGGGTTCTTCGATTGTCCGTCTTCTTGACCGGCACAGCAATGTTCAAATTGTGACCCGCAGTCGCAGTGAACTTGATCTGACCAGCCAGCAGGCAGTGGCAGAGTTTTTCCAGATTGACCAGGTGTATCTGGCGTCGATTCCTTTGCATGAAGGGTTGTCTATGACTTATCAGTGGTTTCTGAAGAATGGGGCAGAACTCCGTTCTGTTTGAGTTCCAGTTATGAGTTATCAGGTTTTAGTTGATGACTTTACTTTTGCTCCTGCTTCATAACTTCCAACTCATACCCCACAAATTACCCCCCAAACACCTATGAATTTAATACCCGTTATCATGTCCGGCGGCTCTGGCAGCCGCCTCTGGCCTCAGTCCAGGGCCCTGAACCCGAAGCAGTTTCTGCCACTGGTCAATGAACAGACTATGTTTCAGAACACAGTAGCCCGGCTGGATGGCCTGAATTCTGTGGAGGCTCCCGTGGTGATTGCCAATGAGGATCACCGTTTTCTGGTGGCAGAGCAGCTTCGCCAGATGGGGCGCAGTGCCGAGGCGATTATTCTTGAGCCGGTGGGCAGGAATACGGCACCTGCCGTTGCGTTGGCTGCTTTAAAAGCGTTAGATCTCCAGGAAGAGCCCGTCTTGTTGGTGCTGGCGGCAGATCATGTAATTCAGGATGAAAAGGCGTTTCATCGGGCTATTGAGGCGGCATTGCCGGCAACAATGAATGGTAAGCTGGTGACGTTTGGTATTGTGCCTGACCATCCGGAAACGGGGTACGGCTATATCAAGGCGGGTGAGCAGTTAATTGATAATCAGGGAATAGCTGATAAAACGACTGAAGCCACAACTCACGCCTCATCACTCACCACTATCTACTGTGTACAACAGTTTGTTGAGAAGCCGGATCTGGAGACCGCCCAGGGCTATCTGGCTTCTGGCGATTATTACTGGAACTCCGGCATGTTTCTGTTCAAGGCTGCCCGCTATCTTGAGGAACTGAAGCAGTACAGGCCAGATATTCTGGCAGCCTGTGAAAAAGCGATGAGGGTTCAGAACCCTGACCTTGATTTTGTCCGGCTGGATGAAGCAGCCTTCCGGGCATGCCCGGATGAGTCTATCGACTACGCGGTGATGGAAAAAACGACGGATGCCGTTGTTGTCCCATTGGATGCCGGGTGGTCTGATGTTGGTTCCTGGTCTTCACTGGCCGATATTGCCGGGCAGGATGAGCAGGGGAACTCGTTTCAGGGCGATGTTCTGCTACTGGATACCGCCAATACCTATGTTCGTAGTGAGAAAAAGCTGATTGCGACGGTTGGTGTCCATGATCTTGTTGTGGTAGAAAGCGACGATGCTATTCTGGTTGCGCACAAAGCCCGGGTGCAGGATGTCAAGAAGGTAGTTGAGTCCTTGAAAGCCGCAGAACGTCCTGAGGTGAATGTGCACCGGAAGGTCTACCGGCCCTGGGGGGCTTATGACTCCATTGATCTGGGCGAGCGTTTTCAGGTAAAGCGCATTATGGTCAAACCGGGTGCCAGGTTGTCGTTACAGAAGCACTATCATCGGGCTGAGCACTGGGTGGTGGTAAAGGGCACAGCGCTGGTGGAAATTGATGGGAAAGAGGTTCTGTTAACTGAAAATCAGTCCACTTATATTCCTATTGGTGCGGTGCATCGGCTGGAGAATCCCGGGAAGTTTGACCTTGAATTGATCGAGGTGCAAAGTGGCGGGTATCTCGGTGAAGATGATATTGTGCGTTTTGAGGATACCTACGGAAGGGTTTGATGGTCAGGCAGTTGCCAGCATAGCATGGTTCCGTTTTTTATAAGGGAGTTAAGTATTGACTTTCACCTGGATTGACTGGCTGATCGCCGGTATTGTTATCATCTCCGCGCTGATCAGTCTAAAGCGCGGTTTTTTTAAAGAGGTTCTTTCCCTGTTGACCTGGCTGGCCGCTATTTTTGTTGCCTGGTCGTTTGGTGGGGCCCTGTCTGAGCGTTTTACGGATTACATAGCAACCCCATCGGTCAGGGTAATGGCGGCTTGCGCCCTGCTGTTTGTGGCAACGCTGATGGTGGGTGCGCTGGTGAATCGCATTATTGCTGAACTGGTGCAGGCCACGGGGTTGTCGGGTACTGACCGGATTCTGGGCATGGTGTTTGGCGGTTTGCGAGGCTGTTTGCTGGTGACGATTCTTGTTGGTCTGCTGACGTTTGCTCCCCTGGAGCAGGATCGGGCCTGGCAGCAGTCGGTGCTTTTGCCCCATTTTATGCTGCTGGCGGACTGGTCCAAGCAGACGGTTGTTGATGTGATGGGGCCGTTGATGCAAAGCTGACGCCAGCTGATGGTTTTTACGTGCGCATAAGTCAGTATCTTTTCATCAGCCATCACCAATGGTGCGGCTAATGATCTGGATAGCGCGACAATCGCCCGGTCTGCCGGGTCTTTATGGAACTGGCCAGGTAATCGGGTGGATTCAATGGCCACCTTGGTGGGTAAAGGTTCGAAATGCAGTAAATCCACCTGCACCGCCAATCCCAGCCAGGAGTCCAGATCCATGGTCAGATTCAGTCGGCCGTTGTTGACCAGCATGGCGATCTCCCAGCTGGTAATGGTGGATACTATCAGGCAACCGTTGTTTTTCTGTTACTGTTCAATGGCATTACGTGCGGCTGGGCTTAACTTATGGCAGCCGGAGAGCCACCAGATCAGGATATGGGTGTCAAGGACGATCAATGGTTGGCCTCCCAGTCTTCATCAGCAATGGGGTCGGTCGGGTTTTCATAGAAAAGTACCGATCCTTTCAGGGTTTCCATGGGCGTTTTTGATGTCCCTTTTGATGTTCTTTTTGATGCCCTGTTGCATGGCTCTGAGATGCCCGAATAAAAGATAACATCGTCAGATGTATCAGAAATGCTCTTGTCGCAGGCAACCTTTCCCTTTAATAAACCATGTGCCTTGTTATTTCCGGTGTTGTATAAGGCACCAGCCGCATGACCGGCTTTTTACGCTGGGTGATGATAACGTCGGCATTTTATTCCAGAGCCAGGCGCACTAATTCCGAGAGCCTGGTTTTTGCTTCATGCATACCAACGGTTATCTGGTTTGGTTCTTTCGTCATGGTGAGTATTGTTAGCTAATTAAACCAGGAGGCTGTCCGAGAATAGCGCCCGTAGCGAGGATGGCAGGAAATTGAGGATAAAAAGTCGGAAATTTTTAGTGAATAGTGGTTCTATTTACTAAA
>NZ_JAHHPO010001050.1 GCF_024606365.1 Endozoicomonas sp. ONNA2 | reverse complement strand
GGGCCGAAAATGTGCATATTTCCACCTCGGGTGACAATGCACACGCCGGCATTGGGGCTGGCGTGGTTGACGGTGGAGGAATGGTTACCAACACCACGGTGGTGAACAGCACGGTCGAAACCTCGGGTAAAATTGCATGCGCCGGCACCGGGGGAGGGGTCGTTTTAGGAACGGTTGCCAACACCACGGCGGTGAACAGCAGGGTCGAAACCTCGGGTGAAAATGCACTCGCCGGCATCGGGGGGGGGATTGTTTGGGTCAAAGGAACGGTTGCCAACACCACGGCGGTGAACAGCTGTGTCACAACCTCGGGTAAATTTGGAAACGCCGGCATCGGGGGTGGGGATGTTTTTATTAGAGGAACGGTTGCCAACACCACGGCGGTGAACAGCTATGTCGATGGCACTAAAGTGGATATTGGATCTGTCGCCAATGATCAGCTTCTTTGCCAAAAAGCAGACCCACGTGTGTTAACAGCCAATTGCTCTGCGCGAACCGAATTTCTGGATGCATTGGGCTTGTCGTACAGTGATGCTGGCCCGGTAAATGCCGCTACATCCATTGCCGATGGTTCAAGCACCAAGGCGATGAACACCAAGGTCGAAACCTCGGGTAAACATGCCGGCATCGGGGCGGGTAGACATGCACCCCACCACGTCGGGCGCAGGAGTGTTGGCGATGAAGGAATGATTGCCGACATGGACGGCAGCAATGCTGCTGCAGCGACAACCGCCGCTACGATGGGAATTACCACAGGTTCCCTTCTGGCAGCGGGCGGATTGGGGATTGTCGGCTTTACAGGCTATCAATGGATTACCGGTTACCAGGAAGGGTTGCGTGGTCAGGAGCTGGCGATGAAACCACTTACCCGTGGTAAAGAACTGGCAAGCGCTGCGGTCAACTCGGTATCACAGGGTATTAAGGGAATCCGGGAACGAATGAACAGGCAGAGTGTTCCTGCGCAGAAACCAGCCCATGAAATAAATGAACTCGGTACAGACTGGGACGGCGTGATCTAGTAGCTGAGCTGGACAAACGTTTTAATCAGCGATCACAACTGGAACAATCCTGACTGATACCCGTTACCAAAAAAAACGAAGCTCCTACCACCAAAGGAGCTTTTTTTTAGAAATCAGTGCCAGGTCTTGAGGGGTCAAGGGTCAGGTCTTTCTTTATGCACAAACAATGTCGTTTATAAAGAAGTTCAGAGTTTTGGAAGGTAGAATCGGGGAGAATAGAATCAAGGGGAGATGGGCAGGCCATCCGAGTAGAAGAGGACGTTACCGTCCTCAGCCCTCGCAGAGCCGGACGAGCCCA
>NZ_JAHHPO010001049.1 GCF_024606365.1 Endozoicomonas sp. ONNA2 | reverse complement strand
GAGCGGCAAAGGACAAGCGAGAGCGGGAGCAAGTTTATGAAATATCCGGGCTAAGGAGGTGTCTGGAAATAACTTCCCTATTTTCATTACCTGACTGGACTGAGCTTGTCGAAGTTCGGTGAACGGAAATAGGGGACTTATTAAAAGACAATTCCCAAGCGATTTCGCTATCAAGACAGAGACAGGAAAGTAAAACTTAAAAATACCTCTGCTTTCTGTTCGTGCTTCTGAGTGAACCGAAGCAATCTGAAAAGTAGAACAGATTGTCGGATAAAGTTTTCCTCGCTCTTGGTAAGCGGAAAACTGTGACAGCGTAGCCGTGTGTCGGCTATCTGGGGAGGATGTCAACGAACCATGTGCAAAAAATGCATGTGCTTTTCATATTGATCGATAATATCACCAATCACCTGGTCACTGGTCCAGCCCATAATGTCGTAACCCTGGCCGCCTTCTCTCAGGAAAACTTCGGCACGGAAGTATTTGCGTTTTTCTTCATCTTCCTCATCCAGCATAAAACTGGGCTGCAGGTAAGAGCGGGGCGTCACTTTGTAAAAGAAGTCTACTTCGTCGCCGTGGAGTACCACCAGGCTGGGAATCTGTTTTTCGGTATCCAGCTGAATCGTGCTTTCTACCCCCTGTTTGCCCAGTTCTGAGGCGACGGACTCCATTGCCGGAAGAACCACATCCTGAATAAAGCGATTGACATGGGCCCGACGGGGAAAGCTGACCATCGTCGCCAGCCGGTTCTGCCAGGGAATCGGTTTATGACCCACTTTGGGGGTGAGTGTGGTTCTTTCCAGGCTTGCTCTTTTGGCAGCATCAACAGCCAGCGCTTTGAGCAAGCCATACGCCGACACCAAAAGAACGATGGAAAAAGGCAGGGCAGACGCTATGGTCACGGTCTGCAGGGCCTTCAGGCCACCGGCCAGTAACAGTACCATGGCCACCACACCAATCAGGCTGGACCAGAATACCCGCTGCCAGATTGGCGTTTTGCTGTTGCCCCCGGAGGCGAGCATATCCACCACCATGGCGCTGGAGTCGGAGGAGGTGACAAAAAATATGACGACCATGGCGATGGCTACCACTGAGAGTGCATTGGAGAACGGGAAATATTCCAGAAACCTGAACAGGGCAATGGGTACATCTGTTTCTACCGCCTGACCCAAACCTGCCATTCCCTGGTTCATGATCATATCGATAGCGGTATTGCCAAAAGCGGTCATCCAGATCAAAGTCAGGCCCGTTGGGACAAACAGCACGCCGGTAACAAACTCACGGATGGTTCTGCCCCTGGAAATACGCGCAATAAACATCCCGACAAACGGTGACCAGGAGAGCCACCAGGCCCAATAGAACAAGGTCCAGCCGCCAAGCCAGTCGGTGGGCTCATAGGCGTAGAGATTGAAGGTTTTACCGACGATGTCAGACAGGTAACCACCGGTATTTTGCACGAACATCTGCAATAACAGAACGGTGGGTCCGAGCAGTACCACCAACAATAATAACATCAGTGCCAGGATCAGGTTTGCTTCAGACAGGCGTCGGATGCCTTTATCAAGGCCTGTCGCCACAGAGATGGTGGCCAGTGCGGTGATGACCACAATCAGAATGACCTGTACATGTGTATTGATGTCCACACCAAAGAGGTAGTTCAGCCCCGAGTTAACCTGTAAAACCCCATAACCCAACGCTGTGGCGACACCAAAAATGGTGCCCAATATGGCAAACACGTCAATGGTATGACCAAAAATGCCATAAATGCGGTCACCGATGATGGGGTAAAGGGCGGAACGGAGCGTCAGCGGCAAGTCATGGCGGTAACCAAAAAAGGCCAGAATCAGGGCCACGATGGCATAAATCGCCCAGGCATGAAGACCCCAGTGAAAGAAGGTGAGCTTCATGGCTTCCCGGGCGGCTTCCACCGTACCTGGCTCACCCAGGGGGGGAGAAAGGAAGTGCATAACCGGTTCGGCAACACCGAAAAACATCAGGCCAATGCCCATGCCGGCGGAAAAGAGCATGGCAAACCAGGAACCAAAGCTGAATGAAGGTTCAGCATGATCGGGACCCAGTTTTATATCACCGTATCGGGATAGCCCCAAAAAGGCGACGCACAGGAGGATCAGGGCGACGGCCATGACATAAAACCAACTGGCGTTCATCATGATGCTGGACTGGAGATGATTAAAACGGCTATTGGCGTCTTCAGGGAATACAACCGTATAGCCAACCAGGATAAGTATTAAAATGGCTGAACCAAAAAATACCGGAGGGTTGATGGTTTGCCCGGAAGGCATCGGATTTTGCGGTTGGGACATCTTTCAGGCTCTTGCTTAATGGTCAAAATTATTTGGAACTGTATGCAAGAAGTCCTTCAACACTCTGGCGGGAACAACATCATGAACAGCGTCATGAAGAGTCATGAAGAGTCATGAAGAGGATCCTGTGTACAACTTTAATAGGAGTCTAGGTGAAATATATTAGAGTTCAAACTATTTGAGATCAAATTGTGTTTGTGTTGCTGTTTATTTTGTGGCAAATAAGCACACGAGTTTTCTAAATTGCTTCGATGAGTAAATTGTATGACTGAATCATGTTACTGGACTAACGTGCTTATTTCGCTCAGGCGCATCATACGAGCAACGGATCTGCACTCAAAACGTATGATCAAAGCCTGTGGCCTGACAACGCCTCAGATCATGGTGTTGAAGGCAATCAGTGATCTCGGTGATGTGACGGTCAAGCGGATTTCCCAGGATGTCTCCCTGAGCCAGGCGACAGTCACCACGATTTTGAATCGTCTGGAAGAACGCCAGTACCTTGAGCGAGTCCGAGGTGCCAGTGATAAACGAATTGTTAACGCACGGCTAACTGAACTCGGACGCTCGGTATTGGCAACAGCGCCGGCGTTGTTGCATGAAAAATTTATTGAGCGTTTTGAGGCTCTGGAGCCTTGGGAGAAAACGCAGGTTCTCTCTTCTTTGCAACGGGTTGCCGCCATGATGGACGCTGAGTCCATTGATGCCGCGCCAATTCTCGATATTGCCGGGACAGAATCCTGATTGTTGGTCTTTTTCTCTGAGGATATGGCCGGTGGATGGGTGAAAGTAATTTGAAATCTAAACATTAGAAGTGTAAGTTATGGTCCCGTTGATGTCCGGAAAAAAACGGTTAATTACCTGGATTCAGCAAGGCGCTGTCCGGTATCAGGAATGGATGAATAACAAGATGAATAACAACAGGACTGCACATGCTAAAAAGAAGATTTTCTGCCGCTGCCCTACTGGTTTCCCTCCCGTTTGCCGTCGCTGTTTCGGCGGATGAATGTGGTGACGTCACCATTGCCGATATGAACTGGAACTCGGCAACGCTGATTGCTCACGTCGACCAATTTATCCTGCAGAATGTCTTTGGCTGTCACGTTGAGCTGGTTCCCGGTGACACCATGGCGACAGGTACCTCCATGGTTGAGAAAGGCGAGCCGGATATCGCCCCGGAAATGTGGAGTAACTCCATGAGGCAGGCTTTTGATAAAGGTGTCGAGGAAAAGCGCCTTCGTTATGCCGGCAATACGCTTTCCGAAGGTGGTGAGGAAGGGTTCTGGGTGCCGAGATATATGGTAGAAAAAGACCCGGACCTGAAAACCATCAAGGGGATCAAAAACCAGTCAGCCATCTTCAGGCATCCGGAGGATGCAAGCCTGTCCGCTTTTTACGGGTGTCCGGCCGGCTGGAACTGTCAGATCAATGCTGCCAATTTGTTCCGGGCGCTGGAACTGGAGGAGTATGGGTTTGACCTGGTTGACCCGGGTTCCGGGGCTGGTATGTCCGGTGCCATTGCCAAGGCCTATGAGCGGGGAGAAGCCTGGTTTGGCTATTACTGGGCACCCTCAGCGGTACTGGGCAAGTATGACATGGTCAAGGTGGATTTCGGTTCTGGAGTTGATATTGATGAATTCATCAACTGTACCACCAAAGAAGATTGTGAGTCGCCCAAAGTCACGATGTATCCCCCATCGCCGGTCAACACCATCACCACCGAAGGTTTTGCTGTGCGAGCCCCTGCGGCCTATGAGTACCTGACCATGCGCTCATTTACTAATCAGCAGATGAATGAGCTGTTGGCCTGGATGGAAGAGAATCAGGCGGATGGTGAGATTGCCATGGAGCATTTTCTGACTAACTATGAAGCGCTATGGTCCCAGTGGTTGCCTGCCGATGTGGTGGCAAAAGTAAAACAAGAGCTTGCGGCTCTTTGATGTCATCACTTGCATTTCTCTCTCACAATAAAGGCTAAGGTGTATGGCTAAGGAATCCTGGGTGACTGAGTTTCCGGATATGGAACGCAGCGACCTGATCGCTTTACGGAAGACTCTGGATGGTGCCTACCGGGAATTTTCCCGGGAACATGGCGATCTGATCGAGTCGTTTTTTGACCCTTTACTCGCATTTCTGGTCTGGTTTGAAAACCTGTTAATCGGTGCTCCCTGGTTATTGATACTGGCGGTTATCATCGGTTTGGCTTACGCTGCCAGCCGTTCCTGGAAGCTGTGCCTCGGCGTTGTCGGTGCCCTGCTCACCATTGGTTATTTTGGTATGTGGGAAAATACCATGAGAACCCTGAGTGTGATCACGGTATGTACCTTGCTCTCGCTGGTGCTGGGGATTCCTGTCGGTATTGCCATGGCCCGTTCTGACCGGGTCCGGAAGCTGGTGACGCCGATGCTGGATATCATGCAGACCATGCCGGCATTTGTTTATCTGATTCCTGTGGTGATGTTGCTGGGGATTGGCAAGATTCCCGGGGTGATAGCGGTGGTGATTTATGCCATACCACCGGTCATTCGACTGACCAACCTGGGGATTCGCCTGGTGGATAAAGAGGTGCTGGAAGCGGCTACGGCTTATGGTGCCAGCCCATGGCAACGGTTATGGGGCGTTCAGCTGCCACTGGCAATGCCCACTATTATGGCCGGAATTAACCAGACCATCATGATGGCACTGGCCATGGTGGTGATTGCCTCCATGATTGGCGTCAAGGGCCTGGGGCAGCCGGTACTGAAATCCATCACCAATCAGTATTTCACCCTGGGGCTGTTGAATGGTCTTGCCATTGTTGCGCTGGCGATCATCTTTGACCGGGTTTCCCAGGCTTATGCCCGCAGAACCCAGAAACATTCGGGAGGTGCCGGGCATGCATAACAGCGACAAGACAAGGCCCCTGATCCAGATTCGTGGCCTGTACAAATTATTCGGGAAGGAGCCTGAAAAGGTGATGTCGCGGGTTCATGGGGGAGAATCCAAGGATCGGATTCTGGCGGATACCGGGCATACGTTGGGACTCAGGGATATCAACCTGGAGGTCAGGGCGGGGGAGATTTTTGTGATTATGGGGCTATCCGGCTCCGGTAAGTCCACCTTGATTCGCCATTTTAACCGTTTGATCGATCCCACTGAGGGGGAGATCCTGGTGGATGGCACTGATATTACCGGGTTTTCTGCCAGAGAGCTGGAAAGCTTTCGGCGTCAAAAGATGTCCATGGTCTTTCAACGTTTTGGTTTGATGCCGCACCGGACCGTGATAGACAATGTCGCCTATGGTCTGTCGGTTCAGGGTGTCGCCAAAGCCGAGCGACTGAAGAAAGCGGCGCAATGGCTGGATACCGTGGGGTTGGCGGGTTATGAACAACAATATCCCTCCCGGCTTTCAGGGGGGCAGCAACAGCGGGTTGGTCTGGCCAGGGCACTGTGCACCGATGCGGAAATTCTATTAATGGACGAAGCTTTCTCCGCCCTTGATCCTCTGATTCGCAGTGAGATGCAGGATCAGTTAATCGGGTTGCAGAGTAAACTTCAGAAAACCATTGTTTTTATTACCCATGATCTTGATGAAGCACTGAGGTTAGGTGATCGTATCGCCATTCTGAAAGACGGTGAGCTGGTTCAGCAGGGGGCTCCGGAGGATATTCTGTTGAATCCGGCCACGGATTATGTTGAAGCGTTTGTGAAGGATGTGAACCGGGCCCGGGCATTGACAGTAGAAACGGTGATGAAACCCCCGGCCTGTCGAATTACGGCAGAAACCATTGATGAAGCCTTGAATCAGATGAAAAAGACCTCTGAAGATTTTGGCTATTACGTTAATGATGATGGCTACCAGGGTGTTATTCTCCAGCAGACCCTTGAGCAGGCCATGCAAAAGGGGAATCACAAGAAGGTAACCTCCATATTGATTGAGACGGTTCCAGCTATTCAGGCAGACTCAATACTGGAGTCCGTTATTCCCGATACCCTGGATACCGACTTTCCCCTGCCCGTGGTTGATGACCATGGACAGCTGCAGGGGCAGCTTTCCCGGTCCAGTCTCGCTGAAGTTCTTGGGGATGTTGCCACAAGTCAATAGTGAGCCAGGCTCTGCAACCGGTGGCACCTCGTTACCACGGTCAGAGGATGTTGCAATAAAAGCCTTGAACCACAAAGGCACGAAGACACAAAGGAAGCTTTTTTTGTTTGCCGGGCATAGCCCTGGCAAACCCCAAAAAAACTTTGTGTCTTCGTGCCTTTGTGGTAATGCTTCCAAGACTTTCGTAACAGCCTCGGAACTGCGTGGCAATGTACTGCCGAACCCCATTGGTCGATGCAAAATTATGAGGTGTCGGTATGCATTCATAAGTGGAGCGAGGGAGTGCGTTGTGTGGGTGTTAGCACTTTTTTGTACTTCAGGCATAAACGTAAGATTGAATTTTTTTGGTTTCCTGTTGTCAAAGTCTAAGCGCCACAAATCAAATAGATATCTAAAGTACCTTTAAAACCAAAGGTACACGTACTTAACTCACTTATAAGGATAATTTGAAATGATTCCCTCTAAAATTAACAGTTGTACACTCCAATTACCGCCTGAAGATAAATCTCCTCACCCGGACCGGCACAAGAATGATCCGAAACTATATGCACGTAATCAGAGAGGTGTCTTAGTCGGATATCAAAAGGCTATGGACATAAGTTGCGGATATCATCAGGTGAGTGAGGATAATACCAAATATTGCAGTGAATCGATGAAGCATTCCGGTTTTAACTCATTTCGGGAAGCATTAGATTCTGGCACACCGTTAGAGGACAGGGCCGCCGAGATAATCTCTAGTAAAATCCTTAAAGTGATTCCATATGCGAAATACTATTATTCTCCAGGTTACACCCCACTCGTCTATGACACTTATGAAAAATGGAACCAAAGATTTGCTAATGAGGTTAAGGATGGAATGGCAGAGATCGTCGTTGACGTTGAGAAGCTGAAGCGTTCAAACCCAAATGTATTCGCTAAATTTTCTGAACAGCTGCGATTCAGTGATGAAGTTCGAGCAATGTGCCTGGCATCAGAAAGCCCGCAGGAGCGGGCTTGTTAGTTAGCCGGAACGACGGGTAAAGAGTTGCTTGTTATTGCTGGCTTTCACCATGTCGGTCAGGATGACACCCGCCTCTTGCAGAAAGGCATCAGGCTCTTTGTCTTTTTTCTTCTGTTTCTGTTCCTGGTTGTTGATTTCCTCCAGCTCATCCAGATTGTTCAGCAAGGGCTGGCCTCTGGATTTGCGCAAGCGATTTTCAATGGCCAGTCGCTGGCTGCGCATGGTTTGCAGCTCCAGTTGTCGTCTTTCCTGGTTCAGGGAGACCTTTTTCTGGTTTTCATAATGTTCGAAATAGTCCTTCATCTCATGAAGGTAGACAAAGTCAGCATTTTTTCGGGTGCGGAATTCATGCTTTTTCTGTAGCTCCGGCAGGTAAGGGCTTAAATTGGCATAGGGTCGGTAGGATACCGGTGAGATATTGTCCCATGGCAGGGCATCCGGCAGCGTGTCTTCACCAATATCCCGGCCATCGTAGAGAGAAGGGAAGATGATATCGGGTATCACGCCACGATTCTGGGTACTTTGGCCAGAAATCCGGTAGAACTTGGCCAGGGTTAGTTTCAGCTGTCCATGGTTCAGGGGCTGGATGCTTTGTACGGTACCTTTGCCGTAACTCTGGCTGCCAACGATCAGTGCCCGGCCATAATCTTGCATGGCCCCGGCAAAAATTTCTGAAGCGGAAGCGCTCAGGCGGTCAATCATCACCACCATGGGGCCATCGTAAAGCTGCTCTGCGTCCGGGTCTTCCTGTCGCTCTGAGCGACCGCGATTATTGCGCACGACAACGGTA
The DNA here is from genome assembly GCF_024606365.1 of Endozoicomonas sp. ONNA2. Taxonomy (GTDB): domain Bacteria; phylum Pseudomonadota; class Gammaproteobacteria; order Pseudomonadales; family Endozoicomonadaceae; genus Endozoicomonas. The sequence goes on along the minus strand of NZ_JAHHPO010001049.1, from coordinate 3,670 downwards.
GGCCCTTTATCGATAAATAGCCCGGTTAACTCGTTGGCTTCCTGCAAAGAGCCACCACCATTACCGCGAAGATCGATAATCAGGCCATCCACTTTCTCTTTCTTTAATTTTTCCAGTAGTCTGCGGACGTCACGGGTGGTGCTTTTATAGTCAGGGTCCCCGGCCTGGGCTGCCTTGAAGTCGATGTAAAAGGTGGGTAATTCGATCACCCCGATGCGACTGATGCGACTGGTCTTGCCACTCATGGGTACGTCGATAATCTTGCTGGCTGCATCCTGCTCTTCGAGTTTGACCCGATCCCGAACAATATCGTAAACCCGGGTGCTGCTGTCGTTGCTGCTGCCGGGAATAATCTCCAGGCGAACCAGGGTGTGTTTGGGACCGCGAATCAATTTGACCACATCGTCCAGACGCATGCCCACCACATCTTCGAGGTTGCCTTTCTTGCCCTGGGCTACGCTGACGATTTTATCACCGGGTTTCAGTTGTCCGGCTTTCTCCGCGGGGCCGCCGGGTACCACACTGACCACCTTGGTGTATTCATCCTCGGCAGAAAGTACGGCACCGATACCCTCAAGAGAGAGGCTCATGTTGATATCAAAGTTTTCAGCGGTCTGGGGAGAGAAGTACTGGGTATGAGGATCGTATATACCGGCAAAGGCGTTGATGTAGGTCTGAAAGGCATCTTCGCTTTTGCTCTGGTGCAGCCTGCGCAGCAGGTTGGTATTTCTTCTGCGCAGCTGATTGATAATCTCTTCGTCGGTTTTATTGTTCAGCTTCTGGCTCAGTACGCTGTCTTTAAACTGCTTGATCCAGAGCCGTTGCTGGGCTTGTTTGCTGGTAAGCCAGGGTTCATCCTTGCGCTCAATCACCAGCTCTTCATTTTTCTTGAGATTCAGGTCTTTAATGCCCAGTTCTAGCTGTTTGAGCATGAAGCGTGCACGTTCTTCTGCCCGTTCACGGTGGCGGTTGAAAATGGCGAAGGCGGGATTGAGGTCGCCGCTTTTCAGAGAGTCTCCCAGTTTTTTCCGATATGGTTCAAATTCCTGAATGTCGGACTGCAGGAAGAAGCTTCGGTTCGGGTCCAGTCGATCCAGGTAGCGATCAAACACCTTTTCCATATTGCTCTGGTCCAGGGGGATTTTCCGGTAGTGGCTCCTTGAAAGCAGTTGTACCACATGAACACTGGCAATGGCCTGCTGCAGATTAGGCGACAAAGTGGGTACTGGCTGGCTGATGTCCTTATCGACGGCCTGAGCGAGATTGCCTGAGAGAAGTGCTGTGAAAAGCAGCGCTGAAAAGAACAGCTGTATTCTTTTGGCTGGCTGCAGTTTCGATATCATAGAGGCATTTGCTCCGTGTTATTCTGTCTGTTGAAGTGTGCCTTCCTGGCTAACGATAAAACGCTTTTCATTAATCAAGTCAGGCCCTCAAACTCTTGAATACCCCGAAAGGATGAATACAGCATAATACAGTCACATGATGGATGACAGCCGTTGGCTTTGATATTCTGAACATCTTATGTCAATCAGGCCATTAATCCCTGGCCAGTTAAATGCTTGGGTAAGCGCTATTCCATCAAGGCTATTGGAAAAAATCAATGATTCATTTGGCAGGAGTGGGGACAGCAAGGCAACAGGTGGACACAGGAGGGTAGTCTGTTGAGACTTCTTTTGAGTCCTCTGTTGAATATATAGTCGGTCTGTTCAGGTGGAATGAAAGTCAATGGTAACCTTTGATATAACCGCCAGTCTTATCGAATGACTTTGCGCCAGGCAGCGTTGCAGAAGCCTTTAGCAATATCGGTCGAATCATTGGAGTCTGAGAGTCTACCCGGAAATAGACTGCCACCCCCTCTCTCTATGGGCGCTGATCTCGGACAGCCTCCTGGTAGCTGAACAATTATTTCGTCAATGGCAGTTCGGTCAGGGCCATAAAATGGGACAGCGTTTTGCACAGTTCGAAGGCATCCTCACTCCCGGCCAGCTCCCTGATGGAGTGCATGGCAAATGTTGGCAATCCAAGGTCCAGTGTGCGTACGCCCAGCACACCAGCGGTCAGTGGGCCAATGGTACTACCACAGGCCATATCGGTTCGGGTAACAAAGTGCTGAACTTTGCTGCCGATCCCCTGGCAGAGGGTGCGATAAATTGCTGCGGTTTCATCATTGGTGGCATAACGCTGATTGGCGTTGACTTTGATAACAGCCCCGTAATTCAGCTTCGGAGCATGATGGTCGTCATGTTTGCTGGCATAGTTGGGATGGATGCCATGGGCATTATCCGTGGAAATCAGCATGGAGCGGTCCATGGCCCGGGTCAGTGACTCACCGGTGCCATACATTCTTTCGAGTACGCTCTTCAGGAAAGGCCCCTGGGCTCCGGTGGTCGAGACACTGCCAACCTCTTCGTGGTCATTGCATACCAGCAGGGCTGTGGCGCCTGATGGCTGGTGATGGATCAGGGACTCGAGGCCAACATAGCAGCTGAGCAGATTATCCAGGCGGGCGCTGGCAATAAAGTCATGGTTCAGGCCAATAACAGCAGCACTTTGGGTGTCATGGAACGAGAGGTCGAATTCAATCACTTCCTGACAGTCACTGTGCCCTTGATCTATCAGCTCTTGTTTCAGCAGATCCCGGAAATCGGCGGTCTTGCCATCGACCAGTTGGCACAAGACAGGTGGAATGTCGGTTTGTGGATTGACGGCACGGCCACTGTTGACCTCGCGGTCCAGGTGAATGGCCAGGCTGGGGATAATGGCGACAGGCCGTTTGAAATTGATCAGTTGATGGCAAAGCAGTTGCTGGTGGTTGAGGTATTGGACACGGCCAGCGAGGGAAAGGTCACGGTCGAACCATGGGTTTAACAGGACACCACCATAAACCTCGACACCGAGCTGAAAATAACTGTGCCTGGACAACTCCGGTTGTGGTTTTACTTTCAGGCAGGGCGAGTCGGTGTGTGCGCCCACCATTCTGGCACCTCGCTCAGGTTTGCCCATGGTAAACGCAATAATGGACGATTCATTACGGGTTACGTAATATTTCCCGCCTTCTTTGAGAGACCAGGATTCGGACTCACTCAATGGCTGGAAACCTGCTTTCTGAAGTTTCGCCACCATGGTGGCTACCCCATGATAAGGGGTCGCAGAGGCATTGAGGAACTGGATAAGTTCCTGATTGAAATGTTCTTTGCTCATGGCGCTACCGTGTTGTTCGTTTCCTTGTGCGACACATTATTGCACTACACAATGATGCAGGGTAAACCTTTTTCAGTTCGGCTGGAAAAGAATGTTTGCCTGCCATCAACTGCCAGCAGATAGTTGTTTTTGACCAATGAAAAGCTCAAATTTCAGGATTGAAAAATACTGCCCCGGGTCACTCAATCAAGCAGCCGTATGAGCCTGTTTTTGATTACCAAATCCGTCGTAAAGCATCGCCTGATCGGACCGGGCCGCGCAGGCGTAGAGCGCTCCGCTTGAGTTTTTGTTCATTATTTACTACTTTTCACTGATCTCTTCTAGACCTACCGTTGGGCAGACGGGATGTAAAGTCTGCGGAGTTTGTGTGAGACTTGGGGAGCATGGGGCCAGGAGGCTGTCCGAGAATAGCGTCCGTAGCGAGGATTGCGAGAAATTGAGGCTAAAAATTGCTGATTCTGAGGAGAAT